>CAURFS010000039.1:0-11193 GCA_963523845.1 uncultured Campylobacter sp.
CTTCTCGCCGCGATCCCACGAAGCGTCCTCGTTATGCAAAAGCCCCTCTACGCCGTCGATCCTCACAAACGCGCCGAAATTTGTAATCGTAGTGACGCTGCCTTTTAGCACATCGCCCACTTTATGCTTAGCAACGAACTCGTCAAAAGGCTTAGTGAGTAAATTTTTAAGGCTCACGCGTAATCTGCGCTCGCTAGGGTTAATCTCTACGACCTCGACGTCAAGCTCCTCGCCCTCGCTGATGAAATCTTTCGGATTTTTGATATTTTTATCCCACGAAATTTCGCTGATATGCAAGAAGCCCTCGATGTCGTTGCCAAGATCGACAAACGCGCCGTAAGGCTCGATATTGCTTACTTTTACGCGGATCGTATCGCCCACTTCCAGGCTATCTTTGATCTCGTTCCAAGGATCGGGCATCGCCTCTTTTATCGAAAGGGAGAGATGCTTTTTATCGTTGTCGTATTTGATAACTTTAACCGGAACCTTATCGCCCTCTTTGTAGAGCGAGCTCGGATTTACCGGGCCTTTGTATGAAATTTCGCTGTAGTGTACGAGCCCGTCCACGCCGCCTACGTCTACGAACATACCGTAGGTTGTGATTTTTTTGACGACGCCTTCGATGATGCCCTCGGTAGCGATTACTTTCTCGATCGCCTCTTTGCTTGCTTTTCGATCCTCATCAAGTAGCTTCTTGCGCGATACTACGATGCTTTGTTCGTCTCTATCAACTTTAATGATCTTTACCTTGAAATTTTTACCGACAGCGCCATTTGGGTTTTTAAGCGCGCTTTGCGAGCGAGGCATAAAAAATTCCACATCATCTGCGTTAGCACAAACGAAACCGCCCTTATTAAATGATAGAATTTTAACGTCATAAACATTTTCTGCGTTTTCATCATAGGAGTCGATGAACGCCTTTACTTTTTCCTTTTTTAGAGCCTTTTTATACGATACGACCGGGCGACCGCCTCTGCTTCCGATAATAGCGACTTTGATGTCATCTCCTACATTAACCTGCGGATTTCCTTGCTCGTCGCTAACCTCGGCGGCGTCCAAAATGCCCTCCGACTTCCTGCCTACGTCTATGAAAACCTCGCCGTCCTTAAGGGCGATAACCTTACCTGTGACGACCTCGTCGCGAGACTTCCCGGCGTCATACTCCTCTAACAATGTCGCAAAATCTTCCTCTGCGTGGTTTTGAACCTTCTCGTTCACCTCAGCCATATGCTTCCTTTAAATTTATTTGTGCTTTTTTGAAAAGAACTAAAATGCGCGATTCTAGCTAAAATTTGCTTTCGATTTGATAAATTTCTAAGAGTAAATTTGATAAGAGGGCTTATAAATTCTGCGTTAAATTTTCGATTTGCGCCACTACTTTTTTGATGATCCAATCGGGCGTGCTGGCTCCTGCGGAGATGCCGCAGAGGCTTTTGTTTTCAAACCACGAGCGCTCAAGCTCGCTTTCGTTTTCTATAAGATAGCTGTCTTTGCAAAAATTTTGTGAAATTAAAAAAAGCTGCTTGGTGTTGGAGGAATTTTTCCCGCCTACGATTATCATCACGTCGGCCTTTTGTGACAGGCTTTTTACGGCCTCTTGATTTTCCAGCGTCGCGTTGCAAATCGTATTAAAAATTCTCAGCTCCCTTGCGCGTTGCATCAAAAAATCCGCGATTTTGGTAAAGCTTTCTATCTTTTTCGTAGTCTGCGAAACGAGCGCGACGCGAGGCCCAAGCTTGATCTGTAGTAGCTCCGCGGGCTCCAGCACTACGTAAACTCTTCCTTTGGCGTAGGACTTCACGCCCTTTACCTCGGGATGGTTTTTATCGCCGAAGATCACGATGTCGTAACCCTCCGCGCTCATCTTTTCTACGATCTGCTGCGGCTTGGTCACGAAGGGGCAGGTAGCGTCGATGAGCTCTTTATTTTGCGCCTTTAATCTTTGCAGATCGTCCTTTTGGATGCCGTGGGTGCGGATGATGAGCTTTTGCTCGTCAGTGATCTCGCTAACGCCCTCCAGGGTTTTGACGCCGAAATTTTGTTTTAAACGGTTAATCTCTTCGGAGTTATGTATGAGCTCGCCGATCGTAGCGGCCTCGCCGGCGCTTTCTGCGATCTTGATCGCGCGCTTGACGCCGAAGCAAAAGCCGTAGCTTTTGGCCATCTCAATCTTCAACGCTAGCTCCGATCTGTTTTAAAATTTCGGCGAAATTCGGAAACGATGTCGCGATACAATCGCTATCCTCGACGATCATCCCCGATCTTAAGCCCAAAATCGCAAAGCTCATCGCGATGCGGTGATCGCCGCACGGCGTGATGATCGCCGCGTTCGCCTCGCCGCCTTCGATCTGCCAGCCGTCCTGTAGCTCGCGCGCCTTGATACCGCAGGCGCGAAGCCCTTCGCAGGTTACCTTTATGCGGTCGCACTCCTTCACGCGCAGCTCGGCGGCATTTCTAAGCACGCTACTTCCCTGTGCGCAGGCAAAGGCGATCGCAAGCGCAGGCGCCTCGTCTATCAGCCAGGAGATATTTTCGCTCACCTCCACGGCGTGAAGCGGCGCGTAAGCGACCTCTATATCGCCGATCTGCTCGTAAATTTCGCTCGTTTTATGAAATTTTACCTCGGCGCCCATGCGTTTTAAAATTTCATACGCCTCTATGCGGGTTTTGTTTAGCAGCATATTTTTTAGCACTATGCGCGAGCCGGGAGTTATCGCTGCGGCTACGGCAAAGAAAAACGCCGAGCTAGGATCGTTTGGGATAAAAATTTCAAGCGGTTTAAGCGGCGAGCTAAGCGGCGCGACTTCGATCGCAAGGCCGTTTCGCGAAATTTGCGCGCCCATAGCTTTTAGCATCCGCTCGCTATGATCGCGGCTAAGCTCTGGCTCGCTAAACCTGCACCCGCTGCCGCGCAAGGCCGCTAAAATCAGAGCGGTCTTAACCTGCGCAGACGCAATTTTACTCGCGTATTCAAAATACCCGAGCTTTTGCCCGAGCACCGCAATAGGCGCCTTTTCGCCGCCTGCTCGTCCGTAAATTTTAGCGCCCACCTTGCAAAGCGGATCCGCAACGCGCCTCATCGGACGCTCGCTTAGATACCGATCGCCACACAGCACGAAAAAGCCCTCACTTCCCGCCAAAAAGCCCATAAATAGCCGCATCGCAGTGCCTGAGTTGCCGCAATCAAGCGGAACGTTAGGCTCTTTAATAACCTCCGGCGGAGTGATCAGAATTTCGCCCTCTACGCACTGCACGCGAGCGCCCAAAAGCTCCACAATCTTTAGCGTATTTAGCGTATCCTCAGCGGCTAGATAGTTTGAAATTTTACTCGTCCCCTCCGCTAGCAGCGAAAAGATCGCCGCACGGTGCGAGATCGATTTGTCCGCGGCGATGTTTGAAATCTCCGCTCGTAAAGGACCCGCTTGCGCAAAAATTCTCATCGCAGCCCAAGCCCCAGCTCGCTGCTAAGAGCGGCTAAAATTCTATCGGTAAAGCCCGCCACTTCCTCGTCGCAGAGCGTTTTTTGAAGGTCTTGAAATACAAGCCTGATCGTCAGGCTCTTTGAATCGCCCAAGCTTTCGTCGCCGTAAAGATCGCTCGGGATAAATTCCTTTAGCGCCTCGATTTTAAGGGCGTCTATGCACTGCTTGATCTGCTCGAAACGCATTCCGCTCGGCAACAAAATACTTAGATCGCGAGATACGCTAGGGAATTTCGAATAAACGTCCGCTACGATATTTTTAAATTTAAGCTTAGAAAAATCGATCTCGCACAGATAGCTTTTATCCAGATCGCGCCCCGCTTCTACGGCGTAATCCACGCGCCCGATAAAGCCTACTATTTCGCCGCCCTGCTCGATCTGAGCTTGCTCGAATTCGCTTAAAAATTTCAAATTTTCGCTAGGCAGCCTGACCTTAAATTTACCGATGACGCTTTGGATTAAATTTGCAAAATACAAAAAATCCACCGCAGCGGGTTTTGCGCCGGCCGCGATAGAAGGCTCGGCTTTTAGTCCGCTAGCAATAAAGCCCAGCCTTAGGCTCTGCGAGCCGTCCGCATCAAACACCTCGCCTAGCTCAAAAAGCTTAACACTTCTGCGGGAATTCTTTAAATTTCGCTCAGCAGATTCCAGCAGATGATTAATGAGCGTCGGCCTTAGCGCGTCCAGCTCGCCGTTGATCGGATTTAAAATTTTAACCTTGCACGGCTTAAAGCCTAAGCTGTCTAGCGCCTTGCCGTCGTCAAATACATAATGCACGCACTCGAAAAATCCTACTGCGGCCGCCTTGCTGCGAAGTTTGCGTCCATTACATAAGCTTACGTAGGTATCGTTTAGGCGGTTTTTTTCGTAGAAGCTTAGCGGCGCGGCGGCGATATTGTCGATGCCCACGATACGCACGATCTCCTCGCACACGTCGTGAGAATTTACGATATCGTGGCGGAAAGGCGGCACCTTGGCGGTGATGAGATCGGCTTCGACTCCCACATCAAAGCCCAGCCTTTTTAAAATTTTTACGATCTTGTCGCGTGGAATTTGCGCGCCGATCATTGAGTTTATCTCTTTTTCGCTAAAGCCCACGATAAGCGGTTCCAAAGCATTTGAAATCTTTTGTGTGCCCGCATATAGGCTCACGGCTTTATTTTTAAGTAGCAATCTAAATAGCAGATCAAGTCCCAGCCTAAGCTTTGGCTCGCTGCCTCTACTTGAGCGATACACATGCTCGTCGCCTTTTAGGCCTTTGTTTTCGTTTACTGCTTTGGCGATAATTAGTGGCGCGGTGTAGTTTGCCTCTAATAGCACCACTTTGCTACTGCAACACTCCTATAGCTCCGCGTCTTGGCAAATCCCTGCTACGCTAAGCAATCTCTTGCCCGTATAAACGCCGAACTCGCCGTTTGGCATAGGCTTTATGTCAAGCGCTACTTTGCCATCTGTGGAAGCGATCTTTTCAAAATCATAAGCGCGCAGCAATACTCCGGTAGAGTGAGTAGCGTAGTTGATGAAATTTTGCACCGCGCAGCTTTGCAAAATACCAACGCTTGCAAGACGCAAGGTCTGCTTTAAATTTAACTTCAGCTCGCCTTTGATCTCATAAGCTCGAAAAGCAAATTTAGCGCTTACCTCATCGCTTGCACGCACGCTTAAAATTCTACCGATACCAGGTGCTCCGTCGGCATCTTCAAATTCGTGCTTTTCCTTTAGCGGCAGATCAAGCGCTGCGCCTAGATCGCGCGCTATGCCTAAGATGCTAAGGCAGTCGCCGCGATTAGCGGTAAGCTCAATCTCGATAAGATCATCATTAAAAATTTCATACTCGCGCAGCTCTTTACCGAGCACGAGCTCGCCGATGCTGCTATCAAGCACCATAATGCCGTCATTCGTCTTAGCAAGTCCAAGCTCGGTTGCCGAACAGATCATACCAAAGCTCTCCACGCCGCGAAGTTTGGCAGGCTTTATCTCAAGACCGCTCGGAAGCACGGTACCGATTAGGCTAACCGCGACATATTGCCCTGCCTCGACGTTTTTTGCACCGCAGACGATCTGCAGACTCTGCTTACCGACATCAACCTCGCAGACATTTAGATGATCGGAATTCTCGTGACGACGCTTGCTTTTTACGAGTCCTACGACGACGCCTTTAGGAAGCGAAATTTTATCGTGAGCGTCAACCTCAAGACCGATGGAATTTAGCGTAGAAAGTAGCCTTTCGCTTGAAATTTCGCTTATGTCGATCCACTCCTGCAACCAATTTCTCGTTATTATCATTTAAACTGCTCCAATAATCTAATATCGCCTTCAAATAGCGAGCGCAGATCGGGGATACCGTGCAGCAGCATCGCAAAGCGCTCCACGCCGAGCCCAAATGCGTATCCGCTGACGTTTTTCCAGCCCACCGCTTTAAAGACGTTAGGATCGACCACACCGCTGCCTAACACCTCGAGCCAGCCCGTCTGCTTACAGACGCGGCATCCCTCGCCGTGGCAGAAAATACAGCTGATATCGACCTCAGTGCTAGGCTCCGTAAACGGAAAGAAGCTCGGGCGGAAGCGCACCTTTACGTCTCCAAACATATAGCGCAAAAATTCCTCTAAAACGTATTTTAAATTTGCAAAGCTCACGCGGTCTCCCTGCTCGACTACGAGACCTTCTACTTGATGAAACATCGGCGTGTGGGTTAGATCCATATCACGGCGAAAGACCGCGCCCGGGGCGATCATACGCACCGGCGGAGCTTTAAATTTCTCCATCGTGCGGATCTGAACGCCGCTGGTGTGCGTGCGTAGCAGCCGCCCGTCATTTAGATAAAACGTATCTTGCATATCGCGTGCAGGGTGGTATTTGGGTAAATTTAGCGCCTCAAAATTATGGAAGTCATCCTCGATGAGCGGGCCGCTTTCGACGCTAAAATTTTGCGCGATGAAGTAGTCTATGATCTTATCCATCGTCTCCATCACGGGATGCAGCGCTCCGCAGTTTACGTTTTCGTTAAAAAGCGTGACGTCGATTGCTTCATTTTTCATCGCCTCTTTTTGCTCCGCCGCTTCCAGGCTCGCCCTTTTTACAGCGATGAGCTCGCTGAAATAATCGCGCTTTTCATTCGCGCTTACGGCAAGCTCTTTTTTCTGCTCGGGCGCTGCGGATTTGAGCTCGGAAAAAAGCGCCGTTATGATGCCTTTTTTGCCGAAAAGCTCCAAGCGCACGGCTTCTAGCTCGCTTAGGCTCGATGCGGCGTCGATTTTTGCTTTAATTTCTTGCAAATTCTATCCTTGTGGTTAAATTTAATGGCGCGATTGTAGTTAAAATTTGATAAAAGCTAGGTAAATTTGCGTGTTTGGATTTTTTGGCTATAATCGCGGCTAAATTTCAACCCTCATAAAAGGATCTAAAATGAACGTCTTCGAAAAGATCGTAAACGGCGAAATCCCGTGCAACAAAGTGTTAGAGAACGATGAATTTTTGGCTTTCCACGACATCAACCCAAAAGCGCCGATCCATATCCTGGCGATCCCTAAGAAATGCTACGAAAACTTCCAAGTAACGCCGCCTGAAGTGATGAGCAAAATGAGCGCCTTTATCCAAGAAGTAACTCGCAAAATGGGGCTTGATAAGAGTGGATACCGTCTCGTTTGCAACTGCGGCGAAAACGGAGGTCAAGAGGTGATGCATCTGCACTTCCATATCCTCGGCGGAATGAAGCTACCGTGGGACCGTGTCAGCGACCGCAATACCGAAGAGAATTTTTAAGGCTAGAGCTTAATTCTATAAAAACTAAAATTCCGTGAAATTGTAAAATCTTACGGAATTTGCAAAATTCTTTGAAATTTTTAAAATTCCGCTTCATTTATAAGCACCAAGGTTTTAAAAATAATCAAAATAGTAAAACTGCAAGCCAAAAAATTTATCATCAGATGCTAAAAAGAAATATAAATTTATCACAGACGATCTCTTAGCAAATACCATTCTTGAGCTGCAAAGCCTTAGCTCTTAGAATTTTTACGGCTATGAAATTTGAAATCGACAAGAAATTTTAACGACGCGGCAAAATTTTAAACGAAACCGAGCTTTATAAAAAGAGTTATGCTTTTACATGGCGAATGAATTAAATTTCGATGATGTTAAATTTAAAACCTACATGAATTTTCCTTTGAATGAGCGATTCGGCTTTAGTTTTCAAGCAGAATTTAAAATTTTAGTGTGAAATCATAATCTTAGACATTTAAAAATTTAAATAGTAGATTTAAGTTTTAGGGGCATATGCCCCTAAAAATTTTGAAAGGATTTGCGGGGATTATTTGCTTAGCATTGAGCTTAGCATCCATAGGCGTTTTTCATAATCGCCGTAGTGATCCTGCGCGATATTTGAAGTCGTATCGTCGCCCTCCTCCTCAGCAATCTCTTGAAGCTTTTTAAATTCTTTTACCAAATACTCGTAGGCTTTTTTAACATCCTCAAGTACCTCAGATACGCTATAGCTGTCTTTTACGCTAATCGGAGCGTCTTTTGAAAGCTCAATTAGATCCTTGGCCTTAGTTACGGCCTTGCCACCTATTTGAAGTGCGCGCTCAGCCATATCGTCGAAAAGCTCGCCCATCTCGTCGTATGCTTTCTCGGTGTAAGCGTGAACCTGCGCGAATTGTAAGCCCTTAACATTCCAATGATAATCGTGGAATGCAACAAAGAACGCATGAGCGTCCGCCTGAAGTTTGTTTAGTTGTTTTACTGTTTTTGACATTGTGTCTCCTTTATTTAAAATTGCTGTAATTATAGCAAGATTTTCTTAAATTATAATTATACTAAGTAATAAATTTTATCTTTTAGTGAAATTTTGAAATTAAATGGCTTTTAAATTTATCTACAACTTTTTTGAAATTTCAGCTATGCTGCATTATAATGCCGCATTATGAAAAACAAATTTATGATAACCATAACCGACCTTAACGGCTCTAGGAATTTTTTGCTCTCGCAAATCATCAAAAAGATCGCGTTATATTTGGTACTATTTGTTTTTACCGTTTTCGTCACGGGTGCGCTATATATCAGGTACCTGGGTTCTAAAATCGACAGCCTTTCGCGAACCAAAACCGAGCTTAACGAGCTAAATCAAAAACTTCGCGACGGTATCGCGGCAAGTCAGATGGAATTTGAAGCCATCGAGGGTAAAATTTCGGATTTGGAGCATCAGTTTGGGCTTGATCCTGAGGAGGATGAGCGCGCGATCGACCGCCTATCTCACATCAAGCCTACTTCCGAACAAGAGATAAAAGAGCGCGCGCAAAAGATCATCAACGAAAAATTCTCCGACGCGCTGATAAAAGAAATTTTTATGCAGATCCCAAACGGCAGGGTCATGCGCACTCATCAACTCAGCGAGAAATTCGGCTGGCGCAACCATCCTATCTTAAAGCGCAAGCAGTTTCACCCAGGCGTTGATCTACGTACGCCGCCTAAAACGCCTATCTACGCGCCTGCAGATGGTATCATCCAATACAGTGGCGCGGGTGCTACTGGCTACGGCAATCTAGTCGAGATCCGACATAATTACGGCTTTACGACACGATATGCGCATTTGGATTCAAATTTAACTCGCAAAGTAGGCGAGTTTGTAAATAAAGGTGATCTCATCGCTTTTAGCGGTAATACCGGGCTTAGCACCGGACCTCATCTGCACTACGAGATTAGGTTTTTGCAGCTGCCGCTAGATCCGCTAAATTTCATCAACTGGAACGAAAAAAATTACAAAGAAATTTTTACTAAGGAGGAAGATGTCCCATGGCAATCTTTAATAAAGGCGATGCAAACACCGCTCAAACAACAATAATCTCGTCAGGCACGCTCATCAAAGGAGAGCTGCACCTGTCGTGCATTTTGCATATCGATGGTAATGTCGAAGGCGACGTGATCTCCGATAATACCGTCGTCATCGGTAAAAACGGTACCGCACGCGGCTCGATCAGGGCCAAGCATATCGTAATCAGCGGCAAATTTTTCGGCAATATTGAAGCCGAGCTCGTCGAGCTGCTAGGCGGTGGCGTACTCGTAGGCGACGTGCTATCGCAAAGCTTCGGCATCGAAGTAGGCGCGAAATTTAACGGAAAAAGCGCGGTAAGTGGCGGCGATCAAGCCCTAGTCATCGACGGCAGCGCAAGCGAAGATGTCAAGCTCATCGACAAAGCTCTAGGCGAATAAATCGCGCACATTTGGAATTCTTGGAATTTAAAAGGCTTTAGCTAACGGGGTTTTAGAATCTGATTGATATTAAAATTTTAAAATTTCTAGCCTTTGGAATTCTTAGAATTTTTAAGGCTTTTATATTTGCGTAATCTTAGAGTGTCTTCACTCTTAAAATTTGGAATTTTGCAAAATTCCAAATTTTAAAATCCTCACAACCAAAATTATTGAAATTTTTAAGCTTTGAAATTTTCGAAATTTTAAAGCTTAAATATGCTTAAAATTTCAGAATTACGCAGATCGTAAAACCCTAAATCCTAAAATTTTGCGCTTACACGGGATTTTGAAATTTTACTTGTAAGCCGGATTTTAAAATTCGCGCCCGACTGAATTTAAAATTTTAAAATTTTGCTGCAAAATAACGCATCGACGCGAATTTTTTGCTCGTACAGACTTTAAAAGCTCGCATAAGTTTTAAGTTTCGCATAAGCTATGTAAGCAAGCATAAATTATCTCCGCCGGATGTTTTGACTCATTATAGCTCTTTGTGCCGCCAGCTCAAATATCCGCGAGGTGATAAATTCCGCGGACTGAGCTAATTTAAGCCCATTATTAGATTAGTTATGTATAATGCGATTTCTTTTTGTGGACAGATGGGTGAGTGGCCGAAACCACACCCCTGCTAAGGGTGCAGCTTCTAACCGGGGCTCGAGGGTTCAAATCCCTCTCTGTCCGCCACTACTTTAGAATTTAAATCAATAAAATTTCACCTCCGTGATTCAGCCGATTTCAGCCACCGAGGATACTGCCTAAAAGCAGCACTGGCATCATTAGCGGCATTACGATGAGTCCTTGTATGTCGGTATCCATTTTCGCATCGCGCTCGCTTTTGATCCCGCTATCGACCGCTATACGCGCAGGGTACTCGATCGGCACGCCTAGGCGGTGCGATCTGCGCAGCTCGTCGTGATCTTTTAGGCGCTTAAAATATTTGCCTTCGATCAGATAAGAGTAGCGAAACGTAGAGCTATACGCGGGCTCGAGCTGCTCTGGATCGTCCATCAGCTTAGCCTGCACGGATAGCGGCAGATCGTATTTTACAAGCTCGATTTCATGCTGGATATATGCGGCATCGCTGCCCTCGTTATATCTGTCGATCGTGAGCATGCTTACGTTGCGCCTTATCGCGTCTTTATTCAGCGACGCCAGACTCGCGACCTTGGCGCGCACGGCGCTGAGATTCGCATCAAATACATAATCGTAAATCTCACCGCTCATACGCAACTGACCGCCAGATGTCGCGCTCATCGCGATGATATGCTCGCGCCCTTGCATGTAGCCCGGCAAATTCTTACTCGCGCATCCGCTAAAAACTCCACAGCATAGTGCCAAAACCGCGCCGCAAATCCAAAATTTCATAAACTTCCTTTGTAAAATTTAAGACGGATTGTATTAAATTTTGCCTTAACGAGAGTGGAATTTTATGACATGGCAAAATGGAATTGTGTGATGGAATTCTATGG
>CAURFS010000040.1:0-11187 GCA_963523845.1 uncultured Campylobacter sp.
TCCTTAAACGCGCCCGCGGCCTTGACGATGGTGCCTGCAGTATCGATCATATCGTCGATTAGGATCACGTCCTTGCCCGTGACGTCGCCGATGATGTTCATCACCTCGCTTTTGTTCGCCTCCTCGCGGCGCTTATCGACGATCACTAGATCGAGCGAGAGCTTTTTGGCGAAGCTTCTGGCGCGCGCGACGCCGCCTACGTCGGGGCTAGCGATGATCGGATTTTTTAAATTTTTCTCTTTTAGGTAGTCCAAAAATATCAGCGAGCCGTAGAGGTTATCGACCGGCACGTCGAAAAATCCCTGTATCTGCCCCGCGTGCAGATCCATCGTGACGACGCGGTCGATCCCCGCCGTCTGCATCATATTTGCCACGAGCTTTGCGCTGATCGGCACGCGCGGGGCTGCTTTGCGGTCTTGGCGAGCGTAGCCGAAGTAGGGCACGACCGCAGTGATCGAGTTCGCGCTGGAGCGCTTCAAAGCGTCTGTTAGGATCAAAAGCTCCATCAGATTGGAGTTTGCGGGCGCGCATGTGGGCTGGATGACGAAGACGTCCTTACCGCGCACGCTCTCACCGATCTGGACGCTGATTTCGCCGTCGCTAAAGGTTTTGATCGCGCACTCGCTAAGCGGCAGCGAGAGATATTTGGAGATTTTTTTGGCAAATTCGGGATTTGCGGTGCCGGAGAAAATTTTATATCCGCGCATTTTGATGACCTTTGGATTGAAATTTGCTCGAATTCTACACCAAAAGCGCTAAATTTTAGCTAATTCGCCCGTCGCACTCGCGTAAAATTCATAAGCGTGCATCGCGAACCGCCGCACGTTTGCGAGATAAATTCTTTAAAATTTCAGGGCGCCTCGGTTCGCCGCGGTTTTACCATGGCGAAATTTGACTTTGGATTGTAGCCGATACGCGCGCGGGTCATCGTAGCCCGCATTTTGTGCTAGTAGCTGCGCAGATGTGGCTAAAACCGTATTGAAAGGTTTTATAAAAGTCTGAGGGAGCGCATCAAGCAGGGGTATGGCCAAAACTTTATCGCAGAGAGCAGGGTGCCGATGAGCGCGAAATTTTATATTTGCGATACAGACAGGCAAAATTTTATCTTTGGAATCATAGTGAGTGCGCGTTTAAATTTAGATTTGAGCTTGCACGGGACAGACTGCGCGAATACTTTGCGGCGCGCTAAATTTAGGCTGCCGCGGCGCATAAATTTTATATTTCTTGGGCGGTTAAATTTAAAATGTGCTTTGCTTTGGTGAAAATTTAAAACTCGCTTTGACGATCAAATTTAAAAAATCGCTCTTTAGAGCTTGATTGTGCGCTGCGAAATTTTAAAATTTATCGTGCGAGCTCCATTCGCCGCGTAAATTTAGATACTGCCTTTGCCGCTTCAATTTTAAAATCGTGCAGGTTTGCTTCGTAGCGTAAATTTCGGAATCGTTTTTTGAGCGCTTAAATTTTAAAATCGCACAGAGGTGAATTTAATCCGCAGCAAGCGTTATTCTGTGATTTTGGTGGGCTCGCCGAAGAGTCTATTCATCTCGGAGATCAAAATTTCCTTGCCGTCCTGCGCGCCGTTTGCGAGCTCGGCGAGGCCTGCTTTGGCGGCGCGCACGCTCTTGCTCGTATCGCGAGGCTTTGCGGCGTAGTTTTGCGGATCGGTGGATCTTAGCAGATCGTCTTTGGGCGGCTGTTTTTCGCCCTCGCCGCTAGCGCCGTTTTTTTGCGGTTTTGCCGCTTTTGGCGCGGAATTTTCTTCGGAATTTTCGCCGCCGCTTGAAATTTCATTTTGCTCGGAGTTTGCGGTCTTGCTTGCGCCCGAGTCGGAATTTTGCGCGCCGCTCGAGTTTTCAAGCGGTTTTGTCGCACTGCCTGTCCCGTCTTTTGCTTTATCATTCGCTGTGCTATCTACGTTACTAGAGGCGGAATTTTCTGCGCTGTTTTGTGCAGAATTTTCCTGCTTCTGTGGCGCGCTTTGCTCGATCTTGATGGCTGCGCTCTCGCCGAAGAGTGATTTTAACACGCTATTTATCGCTCGCGAGCCCTTGCGTAGGTACTCTCTGTCCTGCCCCTGCGCGCGCGAGAGCAGATACAGCGTGCCGCGTTCAAATTTTAAAAATTCCACGCACTTGCTAAATTTCTCGCCCAGATCGTAATCTCGGTCGTAAATTTTGGCTAAAAAATTCTCGTAAATTTCTCTTTGAGCGCCCGTTTTGACGGTCGGGCTAGAATTTTTAGTCTGCGCCGCTGCGCTCGGTTTAATCTCGCCGCTTGCGTCAGGGCTCTGCTTTGCCGCACCGAAGTTTTGCGCAGGGCTCGCGGGGCGTTTCGCGCTTGTCGTAAAGCTAGGCGCGCCGCTTGTCGCGCTATCCGCCTCACTCGGTGCAAAAGCCGCGCCGCCCGGCTCGCTGTTTGGCGCAAACGCCGCGCTTTGGTTGGAATTTGACCTGAAATTCGGCGCGGAGCTTTGCGCGTTTAAATTAGGCGCCGAAGCGGAAGCATAGCCCTCGCCTTGATCCAGCGATCTGCCGACCTCGATAAGTTCGTCGATCTCGCGTAGATTTACCGCCTCCATCATCATAAAAATCATCATAGAAATTGCGTAGGTATTGTCCGGGCTGATGGCGAGCATGCTCTTAGCGCCCGCTAAAATGCGGAAAAACCGCTCATACATCAGCAGGCTAAATTTCGCGTCGCGTCGCAGGAATTTATCTTTTAAATTTGCGATCATTTCGTCGATTATCGTCTCGGCGTTGTAGTTTTCGACCTCTTTGATGATCTCGATCGCGCCGGCGCGGTCTTGGCGCAGCACGACGTCTAAAATTTCGCCTATTTTAGCGGGATCTAGCAGGCCCAGCATATCGGCGATCGCCCGCTGCGTGATGCCTTCGCGGCTAAAGATAATCGCCTGATCGAGGAGCGTGAGCGTGTCTCGTAGTGAGCCCGAGCCGCTGCGCGCTAGAATTTCAAGCGCGCCCTCTTCGTAAGCGATGTTTTCGGTTTTTAAAATTTGCGCGAGGTGCGCTACGACAGCGCTTTTGGCGATCGGCTTAAAGCGAAAGTGCTGCGTGCGCGATAGAACCGTGACTGGAAGCTTGAGCGGATCAGTGGTCGCAAGGATAAATTTTACGTAGCTAGGCGGCTCCTCAAGCGTCTTTAAAAGCGCGTTGGAGGCCTCTTTGGTGAGCATATGCACCTCGTCGATGATGAAAATTTTAAAGCGCGCGCTTGCGGGGTGATACTTCGTCTGCTCGATGAGTTCGCGGATATCGTCGATCTTACGGTGGCTGGCGGCGTCCATCTCGATGATGTCGATGTGGCGCCCCTCGTTTGCCATTACGCAGTTATCGCAGATCTCGCACGGCTTGCCGGCGGGGCCTTCGTCGCATAAAAGCGCTTTGGCAAAAATCCTAGCCGTCGAGGTTTTGCCGCTGCCGCGAAGTCCGCTGAAAAGATATGCGTGGCTCAGTCTGCCCGAATCCAGCGCGTGCGCGAGGCTTTTGGCGACGGCGTCTTGACCGATGAGCTGCTCGAAGCTTTTGGGTCTGTATTTTAAAGCGAGTGCTTGCAAAATTTCTCCTTTGATCTTGCAATGATACAAAAAAATCTATAAATTTTAAATTTAGTGCTACAATGCGCCCGAATTTCAGAAAAAGGATCGAAATGAAAAAATTTTTACTCGGTATCTTTGCGCTATTTTTTGTCGCCTGCTCGCAAACCAGCAGCGTCATCAGCCTAAATCCGTATCTTTCTAAGGCCGATCAGACCGTAAGCGGCAAGTCGGTAAATATCAACGCGATCAACGATCAGCGCGAAAATCAGATGGTAATCGCCGTCATCAACGATAGCGGCGGCAAGCTGGTCGATGAGGTGCTTTTAAAAAACAATCTCTCGGCGTGGTTCGACAAGGCTTTGCGCGCGGAGCTTGAGGCTCGCGGCGTGAGGATCGATCCTGCAAGCCCGAATATCGTAACCGTAAACATTAGAAGCATCTCGGCGGCGATCAACGGCTACTCGAAGGAAAATATGAGCGCAAGAGGCGAGGTCTCGATCGCGATCGTGCAGGGCAACAAAACCACGACCAAGCGCGTAGCTCAAGATCAGAGCAAATTTACGGCGCTTCGCACGGCTAGATCGCTCAATCCTTTCGTGCAAAGCCTGCTAGACGACATCGTCAAAAAATCCGCCGATCAAATCGTCTCGACGCTTTAGATGCGCTGCGTAAATTGCGGCGCGTTTAGCCTGCGCACGATCTGCGCCGCCTGCGCCGCAAATTTAGCCGAATGCCGCCTAGGTATGCGGCAGGTGGAGGGCTTTAGCGTGTTTTACTACTACGGCTACTCCGAAATTCGAGAGCTTATACTTTCTAAACATCACGAATACGGCGCTGTGGTGCTTGCGCGCATAGCCTCTTTAAGCTTAGCGAAATTTCCGCTTCATCTACAGCGAGAAATTTCTGCAAATTCGCAAAATTACGAAACGTTTAAAACGGGCGGGATTTTTAAATTTAACGCCGTGCCGCTGGATGATGACGCATGCAGCGGCTATTCGCACACGGCGATCTTAGCTCGCGCGCTAAAAAGCGCGCTAATCGAGCCTAAATTTCACTGCCTGCGTGCGCAAAACCGCGTCAAATACACGGGGCAGAGTTTGGAATTTCGCCTAAAGCACAAGCGAAATTTTAAAATTTTAACCCCGCCGCAATTCCCCGTAATCCTGGTAGACGACATCATCACTTCAGGCCTTAGCATGCTGCAAGCGCGCGAGAGCTTGATTGATGGCGGCTTTACGCCCGTATGCGGCTTGGTTTTAGCTAATGCAAAAGAATAATTCGCTATAATCGCGCTTTAAAATTTAAAAGGATATTTATGCAATCAAATATGTTTGAAAATCAGGAGATCATCGATATCGACGTCGAAGAATCGATCAAGACGAGCTATCTTGATTACTCGATGAGCGTTATCATCGGTCGCGCGCTGCCGGATGCCAGAGACGGCCTAAAGCCGGTGCATAGGCGAATTTTATACGCGATGAACGATCTTGGCGTGGGCTCTCGCCAGCCATACAAAAAATCCGCTCGTATCGTAGGCGACGTCATCGGTAAATACCATCCGCACGGCGATACTGCTGTTTACGATGCGCTCGTGCGAATGGCGCAGAGCTTTTCGATGAGAATTCCTTCCGTGGACGGGCAGGGCAACTTTGGTTCGATTGACGGCGACGGCGCGGCGGCGATGAGGTACACCGAAGCGCGTATGACGCCGCTAGCCGAGGAGCTGCTAAAAGACCTGGATAAAGAGACGGTCGATTTCGTGCCGAACTACGACGAGAGTCTAAACGAGCCCGACGTATTGCCTGCGCGCGTGCCGAATTTGCTGCTTAATGGCTCAAGTGGAATCGCCGTGGGAATGGCGACGAATATCCCGCCGCACAGCCTAGATGAGCTTGTGGGCGGTCTTTTGATACTGCTTGAGAATAAAAACGCAAGCCTAGAGGAGATAATGGGCGAGATCAAGGGTCCTGATTTTCCGACCGGCGGCATAATCTACGGCAAAAAGGGGATCATCGAAGCGTATAAAACGGGCAGAGGGCGGGTTAAAATTCGCGCTAAAACCCATATTGAAAAAAAAGCTAATAAAGATGTCATCGTAATCGACGAGCTGCCGTATCAGACCAATAAAGCGCGCCTGATCGAGCAGATCGCGGATCTCGTAAAGGAAAAGCAGATCGAAGGCATCTCCGAGGTACGCGACGAGAGCGATCGCGACGGAATTCGCGTAGTAATAGAGCTTAAGCGCGACGCGATGAGCGAGATCGTGCTGAATAATCTATTTAAGCAAACTACAATGGAGGCGACCTTCGGCGTGATAATGCTCGCAAGAGACGGCAAGGAGCCGAAGATTTTCACGCTGATAGAGCTTTTGAAGCTGTTTTTGAACCACAGAAAAACCGTCATCATCCGCCGCACAATTTTTGAGCTTCAAAAAGCGCGCGCTAGAGCGCACATCTTAGAGGGCTTAAAGATCGCGCTAGATAATATCGACGAAGTGATCGATGTGATTAGAAACTCCGCCGATACCAACGTCGCGCGTGAAAATTTAATGAGCAGATTCGGCCTCAGCGAGGCGCAATCGGGCGCGATTTTGGATATGAGGCTAAGCCGCCTAACCGGACTTGAGCGCGAAAAGATCGAGGAGGAGCTAAAAGAAATTTTAGCCGAGATAAAGCGACTTGATGCGATCCTAAAGAGCGAGGAGCTGATTGAGGGGATCATCAAAGATGAGCTTTTGGAGATCAAGGATAAATTTAAATGCCCGCGCATTACCGAAATCGTCGACGACTACGAGGATATCGACATCGAAGATCTTATCGCGAATGAAAATATGGTCGTTACGATCACTCACCGCGGCTACATCAAGCGCGTGCCTAGCAAGACTTATGAGAAACAAAAACGCGGCGGCAAGGGGCGCGTGGCGGTTACGACATATGATGACGACTTCATCGAGAGCTTTTTTACGAGCAACACCCACGATACGCTTATGTTTATCACCGACCGCGGGCAGCTTTACTGGCTTAAGGTCTATAAAATTCCGGAGGGTTCGCGCACCGCAAAGGGCAAAGCGGTAGTAAATTTAATCCAGCTCGGCGCGGACGAAAAGATAATGGCTATCATCCCTACGACCGATTTTGATCCGAGCAAGTCGCTCGTATTTTTCACTCGCAACGGCATCGTAAAACGCACGAATTTAAGCGAGTTTAAAAACATCCGCTCGCTTGGCATCCGCGCTATCAGCCTAGATGAGGACGATACGCTAGTAACCGCTCTCATCGCTCCAAACAGCGCCGAGGAGATGCAAAACTACAAAGGAGGCGCTTTAAGCGGCGACGATCTGGACGGCGGCGAGGCTGAGGAAGTTTTAGAGCAGATTGAGCAGGATATTTTGGAGGGAAGCGAGGATGAAATTTCAGATGAAATTTCGCAATACGAGGGCGCACAAGAGGGCGAGCCGCAAAGCGCTAACGAAAATATGCTCTTCATCGCTACGAAAAAGGGAATGTGCCTTAAATTTAATCTAAATAAAATTCGCCAAATGGGGCGCATCGCTCGCGGCGTAAAAGGGATTAAATTTAAAGAAAAGGGCGACGAGGTCATCGGCGCCGCGTTTATTCTAAGCGATATGCAAGAAATTTTAAGCGTGAGCCAAAAGGGTATCGGCAAGCGCACCACCGCGAGCGAGTATCGCCTCACAAACCGCGGCGGCAAGGGCGTCATCTGCATGAAGCTCACCAACCGTACCGGCGAGCTCATCGGCGTCGTGATGGTCGATGAGGAGATGGATCTCATGGCGCTAACCACCAGCGGCAAGATGATCCGCGTCGATATGCAAAGCATCCGTAAAGCGGGTCGCAACACCAGCGGCGTCATCGTCGTAAATGTCGAAGGCGATGACGTCGTGAGCATCGCGACCTGCCCGAAAGCCGAGGAGGGCGACGAGGGCGAAGCGGACGAGCTTGCGCATGATGAATATTTATTAAATTCTATTTTATATAGTATAGTTTCGCTGTGCGTGGGCCGTAGCGATGAAATTTTATAAGGTGGAGAGGATGAGTTGTTACAATATCGCCATCGTAGGCGCTACCGGCGCCGTAGGCGAGGAGATTTTGCGCGTCTTAGACGAGATGAACTTCCCCGTAAAGGACATACTGCCGCTTGCAAGCGCAAAGAGCGCGGGCGAGAAGGTGGAATTCCGCGGCAAAGAATACATCGTGAAGGAGCTTACCGACAGCACCTTTGACGAAAACGAGATCGACATCGCGTTTTTTAGCGCGGGCGGCTCCATTTCGGCGCATTACGTGCCATTTGCTGCGGCAAGCGGCGCGGTGGTGATCGACAACACGAGCCACTTTCGTATGCAAGAAAATGTCCCGCTCGTCGTGCCCGAGTGTAATCCTCAGGATATAAAGCTATGGGAAGAGACGGGCATCATCGCTAATCCGAACTGCTCGACCATCCAGATGGTTCAAATTCTTAAGCCGCTTGATGATGCGTTTGAAATAGAGCGCGTGGACGTAAGCACCTACCAAGCCGCCAGCGGCGCAGGCAAAGAGGGTATGAGCGAGCTTGTAGAACAGCTACAGCAGTTTTTCGCTTTTAAACTTGATGAGTGCGAGCCGAAGGTTTTCCCACATCAGATCGCGATGAATGTCATCCCGCACATCGACGTATTTTTGGACAACGACTACACCAAAGAAGAGATGAAGATGGTGAACGAAACGCAGAAAATTTTGCATAAAAACTTCGCCGTTTCGGCTACCTGCGTGCGCGTGCCGGTACTTCGCAGCCACAGCGAGGCGATCACGATAAAATTTAAAAAGGATTTCGAGATTAGCCGCGTGCGCGAAATTCTAAAAAACGCACCTAGCATCGTGCTTGCAGACGATCCGAGCAAAAACGAATATCCGATGCCGCTGCTTTCGAGCGACACGAACGAAACCTACGTCGGCAGGCTCCGCAGGGACAATTTCGACGATAAAATTCTGCATCTTTGGTGCAGCGCCGATCAGATCCGCGTCGGAGCGGCTACGAACGCCGTGCGCATCGCGCTTCGCTGGATCGATATGCAGCAAGACAAGTAGGATAAATTTAGCAAAGCTGCCGAGCCTTTGTGCGCGGATACGGTTGCGCGCGCGGTTTCCGCGCCGAGACCGTGCGAATAAATTTGCAAATTGGTCTAGTTAAAATTTAAGACCGCGAGCTGAAATTTTGCGCCTTTAATCGGGCGCAAAATTTTAAAGACTCAAACGGACGCCATCAAATGGGGTAAATTTACGCGGTTGCAAACGAGCGCAAATTTAAACGAACGCTTCGGCATGGGGCGGCTTTAAATTTATACGTCCGTTTAAGGAGCGGCCAATATCGGATTAAAATTTAAGGAAAAAATGAAAGCTATATTTGAAAAATTTTTGCTTTGCAGCAAATTTTTAACCCTCCTGCCTGTGCTTTTTTGCATCGCGGCAGTATTTGTGGTGGCAAGCTACGAAATCTGCTCGGCGCTCTATAAAATCGTAGAATCTTTTCTAGCCCCGCAGAGTGAGCGAGCGCTTTACATTGATATTTTAAGCGAGATAATAACGGCGATCGATCTGTATCTGGTCGCCATCGTGCTGCTAATCTTCGTATTTGGAATTTATGAGCTGTTTATCGACGAGTTTGTGGATCTAAATTTGCAAGTTTTAAAGATCGCCTCGCTGGATGAGCTAAAGCACAAACTCGGTAGCGTCATCATAATGGTGCTGGTAGTGGATTTCTTTAAGCGAATTTTACACACCGATTTTACTACCCCTTTGGATATGCTTTTGCTCGCAGGGGCTATCTTTGCGGTTTGTTTAGCTTTGTATATTTTGAGTAAATTTAAAGGATAAAAATGGTTTTCATCGACGCATGCTTCGGCAAAGAGACCCCATACACTCCCATTTGGATGATGCGCCAGGCGGGGCGCTACCTGCCGCAATACATGGCGGTGCGCGAGAGGGCGGGCGATTTTTTGAGCCTGTGCCGCGACTACCGCGCCGCGAGCGAGGTGACGATCCAGCCCGTGGAGATTTTGGGCGTCGATGCGGCGATACTTTTTAGCGATATTTTGGTCGTGCCGATGCAGATGGGTATGGATCTGCGCTTCGAAGCGGGCGAGGGACCGAAATTTAGCGATCCGATCCGCTCTCAGGGCGATCTGGCGCGCCTTGATCCGCAAAAGGCAGCGGCAGAGCTCGGATACGTTTATGATACGATCTCGCTTACACGCTCTCGCCTTGCCGCGGATAAAGCGCTTATCGGCTTTTGCGGCGCGCCGTGGACGATCGCTACCTATATGATCGAGGGCGGCAGCAGTAAAAATTACGCCGTTTGCAAAAGGATGCTCTACGAAAATCCGCAGCTTCTGCATGAAATTTTGCGCCTCGTTACGGAGGCGACGAAGCTTTATCTGGCGCGCCAGATCGGCTCGGGCGTCGATGCGGTGCAGATCTTCGACAGCTGGGCGGGCGCGCTGGAGCCGAGCGCGTACGAGGAGTTCGGGTGGCGATACATCCTAGAAATCACGGAATTTTTAAAGGCGAAATTCCCGCATATCCCGCTCATCGTCTTCGCCAAGGGCACAGGTGCACAGATGTCGCGGCTGAGCAGTATCGCGGTGCAGCGAGGCAAGGCGAGCTTTGACGTATGGGGCGTGGATTGGAGCACTCCGATCGGGCTTGCGCGCGAGCAGCTCGGGGGCAAATTTGCGCTTCAAGGCAACCTGGAGCCGATGCGGCTATACGACCGCGGCGCGATAGAATCGGGCGTGCGCGAGATTTTAGCGGCGATGAAGGGTGCCGCGCATATCTTTAATCTAGGGCATGGAATTTTGCCCGACGTAAGCGTGCAAAACGCCAAATATCTAGTGGATCTGGTGCACGAGCTAAGCGCGCGCTGAAACCTTATTTTGCGAGAGCCTGCTTGCAGCACGCCACTGTGAAATTTTATAGAGCCGTAATTTAAAATTTCATTCGTTTGTGTCGCTTGCTTTGCTTTCGCGCGATCCTACCGCTACAATAAAATTTCAAATTTACGCCGCTTTCATGCCGCCAAAACAGCGCGCAGAAGACAAAGCTCTAAATTTTAAAATTTAGCCGCAGTTTGAAATTTATGCCGCTTTTACGCCGAGCGAAGGCTTAAAATTTTACGCGCTGTGTCCACGGCGGCGTAAAATACCGCGAGCTCGCTAGTTTAAATTTAGCCCGCACATTAAATTTTTATGGCCCGCGCGTGCTAAATTTAAGGATAAATTTAAAACTCTAAGCTTAAAATTTCGCCGTAGCGGGGCGGTGCGCAGAAGTGGAATTTCGCATAAAAGCGGCGCTAAATTTCGGCACGCGGAAGTAAAATTGCAAGGCATAAATTTGCTACGTAGAATTTTAAAAGCTCGATACAAAGTGTTATTGGCGCGAGGCTTGAGATCGGTATAAATTTGCTACGTAGAATTTCAAAGCGGGATTTCCTAGCTAAATTTTTTAAAAGCAAATTTCAGTAAA
This sequence comes from uncultured Campylobacter sp., assembly GCA_963523845.1. Lineage (GTDB taxonomy): Bacteria > Campylobacterota > Campylobacteria > Campylobacterales > Campylobacteraceae > Campylobacter_B. The sequence goes on from CAURFS010000040.1 coordinate 11,074, forward strand.
ATTTCACGACGCGGAATTTCAAATTAAAATTTTGCAAATTAAATTCCGCAAAGTAAAGTTTTAAAGCAAAATTCTGCGCGCGAGCAAACTCCCGCAAATCAAATCATGGAGTAA
>CAURFS010000041.1:0-11146 GCA_963523845.1 uncultured Campylobacter sp.
GTATTCGACCGTACAGATGCCTGCGGGTATCCCCGTCGCGACGCTTGCGATCGGCAAGGCGGGCGCAAAAAACGCGGCGTATCTGGCGGTGCAAATTTTAGCTTTAAGCGACGAGGTGCTAAGCTCGAAGCTAAAAGCGGACCGTGCGGCAAAAGCGGAGACGCTGAAAAAGGACTCCGAGCAGATCGAAGTGCTGCTTGAAGATTAATCTATGAAAATTTTAAAATTGCGCGAAGGCTTTGAAATTTGCGGCCTAAAGACTCGCACGAATAACGCGGATGAGATTAGCGGGCGAGGGGCGATCGCAAATTTATGGGGCGAGTTTTTAAAATTTAACGCTAGCAGAAGCAGCGCCGAGAAAAACGAACTTTATGCTGCGTATTACGACTACGAAAACGGCGCACAGGGCGAATACTCCGCGCTAATAGGCACTTGCTCGAAGGAGCAGCACCATAAAGAAAGCCACGACGAAGCTTGCAAATCCGCAAAGCAGTGCTGCAAAAATGAGCGCGATGAAACCGGCGAAAAATTACATATCGAAGCGGGCGATTACGCGGTTTTTGATTTTGCGAACGAGCCTACGAGAGCTGGCGAATACTGGACCGGAATTTGGAAATTTTTTGAAAGCTCGAAGCTGCAAAGAGCCTTTAAAGCAGGCTTTGAAAGGCGCTTTGGAAGATAAAATTTAAATTTACATATTGATAAAAGGATAAAAATGACGTTTTCACAAATTATTTTGACGCTTCAAAACTACTGGCACGAGCAGGGCTGCTTGCTCGTTCAGCCCTACGATATGCCCGCGGGCGCAGGCACCTATCATCAGGCTACCTTTTTGCGCAGTCTAGGAAGCAAACCTTGGCGCGCGGCATACGTAGCACCCTCGCGTCGCCCAACAGATGGGCGCTACGGCGAAAACCCAAACCGCTTGGGCGCGTATTATCAGTTTCAGGTGATCTTAAAGCCGAGCCCGGATAATATCCAAGAGCTCTATCTAAAAAGCCTAGAAAAGCTGGGGTTGGATCTTAAAAGTCACGATATCCGCTTCGTGGAAGACAACTGGGAGAGCCCGACGCTAGGGGCCTGGGGGCTTGGCTGGGAGGTTTGGCTAGACGGCATGGAGGTGACGCAGTTTACCTATTTTCAGCAGGTAGGCGGTATCACGTGCGAGCTCATAAGCGGCGAGATCACCTACGGGCTTGAGCGCTTGGCGATGTATCTGCAAAACAAAGACGACGTTTACGACATCGTCTGGGACGACAAGGCGGGGCTCGTGAGCTACGGCGACGTGCATAAAAGGGGCGAGTTTGAGTTTAGCAAATACAACTTCGAGCTTGCGGACACCGCGATGCTTTTTAATCAATTTGAAAACTGCTTCGGCGAGTGCAAAAGCATCCTAAAGCACGGCCTGGCGCTTCCCGCGTATGATTACTGCATGCTCGCGGCGCACACGTTCAACGTCCTTGATGCGCGCGGAGCGATCTCGGTCACGCAGAGGCAGGATTATATTTTAAAGATCCGCGATCTTGCCAAAAACTGCGCGCTTTGCTACGCAGATCCGCAAAAATATATCGCCGAGCTGGACGCCGCAACGTGCAGTGATAAAAAAAGCGGCAAAGACGGCGGCGCAGCAAGTGAGGGGAAAAAGAACGAGAAGTGCGGCGTTAAAGAGGGTGTCTCGGCGCCCGCAAACTCGGCAGGCGCAAATTTAAAAAACGCCCACGGCAAGCAAAATTCCGCAAATAAAACAGATAAAAGCGCAAAGTAGGATTTATGAAAACGGGCGAAATTTATGAAATTTTAAACGCCGCCGCGCCATTTTGCGACGCGGAGGCGTGGGATAATAGCGGGTTAATGCTCGGAAACTTGGATGATGAAATTTCAAAAATCTATCTAAGCCTCGACGTTACTAGCGAGCTGGTGCGCGAGGCGGAGGCGGGCTCGCTTTTCGTGGTGCACCACCCGCTGATTTTCAACCCGCTAAAATCGCTCGATCCGCGGCTATATCCTGCAAATTTGATCTATGAGATGATCCGCAAAAATATCTCGCTTATCGCGATGCATACGAACTTTGACAAGCACGTTTTAAACGGGTTCGTAGCGCGCGAAATTTTAAAATTTGAAATTACGGACGAGCGGGAATTTTTGGTTTTCATGCGCGCGAATTTGAGCTTTGAGCAGCTGTGTGCACAGATAAAGCGCAAGCTTGGCATCGAGCACCTGCGCGCCGTGAAGACGAAAGATTTCATCCAAAATATCGCGCTTTGCACCGGCAGCGGAAGCGAACTGAATCAAAGCTTGGGCGTGGATTGCTTCATTACGGGCGATATAAAATATCACGCAGCGCTTCAAAATTTAGAAAACGGCGTGAGTTTGATCGATATAAATCATTTTGAAAGTGAGCGCTATTTTGGGCGCGCACTCGCACCTTTCTTGCAAAAAAGCGAAATTGAAGTTATAATAAGCGAGCAAAAAAATCCATTTACGTATTATTAAAGGAAAAAGATGAACAAATATTTAAGCCAATTGGTAGAGCTTTGCGAATTCGATAAGCAGCTGGACGGATTTAAGCCTAAAATCGAGGCCGCGCAGGAGAAGTTGGGCAAAAAAAGCGGCGAAATTTCAGGCGCAAAAGAACAGATCGAAACTCTAAATGCGGAGATCGCCGAGCTAAAATCTCAAATTTTACAAGCAAACGCGCAGCTTAGCGCATTTTCGTCCAAACTAAAAAGCACGGGCAAAAAAAGCGGCGCGGCAAAAACCGAAAAGGAGATCAAAGCCCTTAGCGTCGAAGAGGACATCGCAAAAGAGCAGCTCGAGGCCACAAACGAGGAGATCGAAAGGCTAGAAAAGATCGTAGCCGCAAAGGAAGCGCTCGTAAAAGAGCAGAGCGAAAAGCAAGAGGCGTTTGAAGCCGAGCTAAAAAGCTTGCAGGAGCAGGTAAGCGCCGAGATGGGCGAGGTTGAGGTCGCTCGCGGCGCGATCTACGCCAAGCGCGATAAATTAATGCAGGCGATGAACCCCAAAACCGTCTCATTCTACGAAAAGATCCGCAAGTGGGCGGGCAATACGGCGGTCTCGCCGGTGCGCAAACAGGCCTGCTACGGCTGCTTTATGCGCATAAGCGATAAGACTTACTCTGCGGTCATCAAAAGCGACGACATCGTAACCTGCCCGTATTGCGGCAGAATTTTATATAAAGAAGCCGAGTGATCTACACCGCCTTGGCGTTTTTGGCGTGGCTTGCAGCTGCGCCTTTTATTTTTATCCTAAGCTTTAAAACAAAATACCGCACGAGCCTGAAGGCGCGATTTTTTCTATACAAAAACCCCAAATTTAGCCCCGCTGCGGTACACTTTCACGCTTGCAGCCTGGGCGAGGTAAATGCTCTCGCGCCGCTAATTTCTAAATTTGAGAGCGTCGCGCTTAGTACGACCACGCAGACGGGCTTTGATGCGGCGCGCGCGCTCACACCTAACTCTCGCTACCTGCCTTTTGAAAACTGGCTTCCGTTTTGGCTTGCAGGCAGTCGCGTGCTGGTGATCTTTGAAGCCGAGCTGTGGCTAAATTTGATCCGTTCCGCTAAATCGCGCGGGAGCTACGTGATCCTGCTAAACGCGCGCATTAGCGACCGCTCGTACGCGAGCTATTTGCGCTTTAAGTTTTATTATCGAAAAGCGTTTGAAAATATCGATCTGGTGCTTGCGCAGAGCGAGCTTGATGCGGCGCGGCTGCGGGAGCTCGGCGCAAAAAATATAAAGGTCGCGGGCAACGTGAAAAGCGCGAATATCGCCGTTGCGACGAAGGATTATTCTGCTGCGGCTGCAAATAGCTTTGTGCTTACGATCTCAAATACTCACGAGAGTGAAGAGGAGCTCATTTTATCAAATTTAAACGATTTTATAAAATTTCGCAGTTCGCAAAGTGTGCCCGAAAAATACCAGCGCGCAGCGAGTATCCGCGATGATAGGAGCTTGCCTGCGGCTGAGCTTCGCGACGAGCAGGGCTCGACCGAGCCGGTAAATTTAAACGCGGCTTCTTTGGATGCGGCGAGCTCAAGCGACGCTTCGTTCGCCGTGCCGAATACGGCGCCTCTAAACGGCGCGTCTTTAAATTTTACCGCACTAAATACGACGTCTTCGACCGCCGCATCGCAAAAGCTAAAAATTATCCTGGCGCCAAGGCACCCGGAGCGCTTTGAAAAGGCCTGCGAAATTTGTAAGGCTTGGGCGCGCGAGCATGGGCTTAGCTTTGAGCGGTTTAGCGACGGCGCGGGACTTGGGAGTGATTTTATCTTGCTCGATGCCTTTGGGGAGCTAGCGAACTTTTATAAAATTTCAAACGTCGTGATCTTGGGCGGCAGTTTTTTGCGCAATATCGGCGGACATAGCCCGATCGAGGCGGCGAGCTTCGGCGTGCCGATCATCAGCGGGCGATTTTTTCATAATCAAAAGGCGCTGTACGCGCTCGTACAAAATATCGCTCTATGCGGCGCAAACGAAATTTCAAACGCTTTAAAAGAGCCGCTAAAGGGCACGCGTATAGATAAAATTTGCGATTTGAAAGAGATAGAAAATTTAATCAAGGAAAGAATTTAATGCAAGAAAAAGCCTACAAACTGCTGGCGGCGCAGGAAAATATCTCGCACAACGAAGCCAAGGCTCTCATCGACGCGGGGCTTGTGAGCGCGCGCGGCGCAAAGATCGCTCTAGCGCGCGAGATGCTCGGCGAAAATACTAAATTTAGCGTGATGAAGCCCGCAAAACCCGCGATCATTTACGAGGATGAGAACGTTTTGGCGATCAATAAGCCGCCCTTTATGAGCAGCGAAAATTTAGAAAAAATCTATAAATTCGGGCTTCTAAACCGCCTGGATAAGGAGACTAGCGGCGTCGTGCTGCTATATAAGAACGAGGAATTTCGCGAAGCGGCGATTGCGGAATTTAAAAATTTGCGCGTGAAAAAAAGCTACATCGCGATCGTAAAAGGGATCGTGAGCGAAGAGATGAAATTTGACGAGCCGATTTTGACGATAAAGACCCGCAGCGGCGCTTTTTCTAAAATTTCGCCAAACGGCAAGAGCGCATTTAGCGAGGTTTATCCGCTGATGGTAAGCGGTAAAAAATCGCTCGTAAAGGTGCGGATCGAGACGGGCAGGACGCATCAGATCCGCGTGCATCTGGCAAACGCGGGCTATGGCGTAATAGGCGATGAAAAATACGCCAAAAGCCGCGCGAAGCGGATGTTTCTGCACTCGTACGAGACCGAAATTTTGGGGCTAAAATTTAAAGCGCCGCTTGATAAAAGCTTCAACGAATTCGGCTTCGAAATTCCTAAGGATCTCTGATATTCAATGGCTTTTAAGTTAATTTTAGGTAACATCGCAAGTTTAAAAATTTTATAAGGGATCAAAGTGTTTGAGATCATAAGCGAGTCGTTTAAAAACGCGGTCAATAAATTAAAAACAATCGATGACGAAAAAGCTTTAAAAAACGCCTTGGAGACGCTAAAAAAGGCGCTTTTAAAGGCCGATGTGCACCACAAAGTCGTAAAGGATTTTTTGGCGCTTGTCGAGGCCGATCTTCGTATCGGTACGATAGGACAGAAGCCGTTTTTGCAGTCCATCAAGACAAATTTGACTAAAATTTTAACGGCGCCTAGATGCAGCAGCCAAGGATTTGTATTTTCTAGCACGCCTCCTACGGTAGCTTTGATGACGGGACTTCAAGGAAGCGGAAAATCCACAAGCACGATAAAACTCGCGAATTATCTTAAACTTCGTAAAAAAAAGGTCTTGGTCGCAGCGTGCGACTTGCAGCGCCTAGCCGCGGTCGAACAGCTCCGCCAGCTTTGCGAGGCGAACGAGATTGAGCTGTTTTTTATCGAGGGCGAGAGCGATCCGCTAAAGGTTGCGGAAAAAGCGCTAAGCAAGGCTAAGAGCGGGCTTTATGACGTACTGCTCGTAGATACGGCGGGACGTCTTGCGATCGATGAGGCGCTAATGGCGCAGCTTGCAGAGATGAAAAAGACCCTAAATCCGCATGAAATTTTTTACGTAGCGGACGCCATGAGCGGTCAAGACGGCATTAAAACGGCAGCTAAATTTGATGAAATTTTAGGCCTAACGGGCGTGATTTTAAGCAAATTTGACGCAGATACCAAAGGCGGCGTAGCTCTCGGTATCGCGCAGCAGCTTGGCATTCCGCTTCGCTTTATCGGAACCGGCGAGAAGGTGGCTGATCTGGAGGGCTTTATACCCGATAGAATCACCGGTCGCATTATGGGCGAGGGCGATTTGGCGACGTTAGCCGAGAAAACAAGCGCCGTTTTCGACGAAAGAGAAGCTAAAGCCCTGAACAAAAAGATCAAAAAGGGTGAGTTTAATTTCAACGATTTCGTAAATCAGCTCGAAAGCGTGAAAAAGCTCGGCAATATGAAAAATTTAATCGGCATGATCCCGGGACTTTCCGGCATGGCGAATAAGATAAAAGATATCGATTTGGAAAACTCCAAAGAGATACTTCATATCAAAGCGATGATCAGCTCTATGACGCCGAAAGAGCGCGAAAACCCCGATCTGCTAAATAATTCGCGTAAGCGTAGACTTGCTGCGGGCGCAGGGCTTTCGCAGGTGGAAGTAAACCGCTTCTTAAAGCAGTTTGCGGGCGCTTCGAAGCTTGCGAAGAAATTTTCGGGCAAGGGCGGCATGCAGGGGCTTGCCTCAATCGCTCAAAGGCAAAATTTACCGAGATAACCTCTCGGTAGAGTTTGCAGATGTTTAAGTTTTAGCCATCTGCAAGTTCTAAAACTTACAAAAATTTAAGGAGAAAAAATGGCAACAGTTGTTAGGCTTACAAGAATCGGAAGAAAGAAGCAGCCTTTTTACCGCATCGTGGTAACGGATAGCAGGAAAAGACGCGACGGCGGCTTTATCGAGACGATCGGCTTTTACAATCCGCTAAAAGATAGCGATAATATCAAATTCGACGCAGAGCGTTTGGCATACTGGAAGAGCGTAGGCGCGAAGTTAAGCGATAGGGTCGCTCAAATCACAAGCAAATAAAATGGTAGAAAATTTTATAAAAGAATACGCAAAGTTGATCGCCGACTACCCGCAGTCCGTTTCTACGCAAAAGCGGGTCGGTGAAAACTTTACCGAGATCATCGTCTATGCCGACAAGGCCGACACCGGCAAACTCATCGGCAAGGACGGCAAAATGATAAACGCCATAAAGACCGTCATCATCGGCTACAAAGCAAAAGATCCGATCAATTATAAAATTACCGTCAAAGCCAAAGATGCCTGATGATCTTTTAGAGGTCGCGAAGCTCGGTCGGACTATCGGCCTAAAGGGCGCGGTTAAAATTTTCGATCGCAGCGACTTCCCCTCTCAGTTTAAAAAAGGCGCCAAATTTTATCTGCGAAACGGCGAAATTTTAGAAATTCTATCCTTCAACGGCGCGAATTCTAGCGCTATTTTTAAAAATTACGAAAGCGTAGAAGCGGCAGCAAATTTAACCAATCAAATCCTTTACCGAAGCAAAGAGGACACACGGAAATTTTGCAAATTGCAAAAGGGCGAGTTTTTCTATTTCGATATTATCGGGCTTGAAATTTACGAAGACGGCGCGATTTTAGGGCGCGTAAAGGACATATCGCAGATCGGAAGCGACTATCTTTTTGAGGTAGAAACGGATGAAAGCTTAATCTCGCAGGCTTTGCCGAAAGAATTTTTTATCCCATACGTGGACGCCTATGTGAAAGAAATTTCGCTTAGCGAGCGTAAAATTTTTACACAAAATGCGCGCGCGATTTTGGAAAACTCATGAATTTTATCTTCATCTCTCTATTTGAAAATCTCATCGCGCCGTATTTTGAGGACTCGATTTTAAAGCGCGCGGTCGATAAGAAAATAATCTCGACGCATTTTTTTAACCCGCGAAATTTCACGACAAATCGGTATAAAAAAGTAGACGATTATATGATCGGCGGCGGCGCGGGGCTTTTGATCGGCACGGAGCCGCTTGCGGGGACGATCGAGCACGTAAAAACTAAATTTAAAAACACGAAGTTTATCTATCTTTCGCCCGCCGGTAAAAAATTTAACCAAAACGACGCCAAGCGTTTAAGCGGCGAAGGGGGCCTATGCTTTATCTGCGGGCGCTACGAGGGGATCGATGAGCGCATAGTCGAAAGATATGTAGATGAAATTTTTTGCATCGGCGATTTCATCCTTACTGGCGGCGAGCTCGGTGCGCTTTGTATGTGCGATGCGATAAGCCGCAACATAAAGGGCGTTTTGGGCAACGAAAGCTCGCTTGTCGAAGAAAGTTTCGAGGGCGGAATTTTAGAGGCGCCCGCATTTACAAAGCCTGATGTTTTTGAAAATTTACCTATAGTTTCAGAGTTTTTAAAGGGTAATCACGCTAAAATGCGCAGTTTAAAAAATCAAATGGCGCTATGCAAAACGAGGTTCTTCCGCCCGGATATGTACCGAAAAATCGCCAGAAATAAAGGAAATTTATGAAAAACAAGTATATCCAAGCGTTTGAGGACGCTCAGATCACAAGCAAAAGTGTGCCTGATTTCCGTGCCGGCGACACCTTAAAGGTAGCCATCAGGATCAAAGAGGGCGATAAGAGCAGAATTCAAAATTTCGAAGGTACCTGCATTGCGCGTCGTGGAAACGGCGTCAGCGAGACCTTCATTATTCGCAAGATCGGCGCAAATAGCGTCGGCGTAGAGAGAATTTTCCCGATCTACAGCGAAAGCATCGAAAGCATCGAGGTTCTAAGAAAAGGACGCGTTCGCCGCGCGAAGCTATTTTACCTACGCGATAGACGCGGTAAAGCGGCTAAAATCAAAGAGCTACGAAAATAATCCTTTAAATTTACGCTTCTTAATTCAAAAGGAAGCTCTTTTTATAATGCGCGAGATTTTAAAAAATTTCGCGCAAAATCTACTCGCATTAAATCTAAAATTTTACAACTTTTCCATTAAAATTTTTAATTCTAAACTGCCTAAAAATCGTCTTTTTCGATAGAAAAAGATAAAATATATCCTGATTTTATTTGCGTTTAAAAATATTACTATAAAATGCAAATTTTAATTTAGAAAGCTCGCGCTAAATTCGAGGATTCGGCCGAGTAAAAATTTATTCAGTAAAGAGCGAGATGTGATTTTTTTAGGCATTGACGTAGGATCAACCACTGTTAAAATGGTAGTTTTAAACGAAAGATATGAAATTTTAAGCAAGAGCTACGAGCGGCATTTGGCAAAGCCCAAAGAGCTGGTGCTGGATAAAATTTTGCAAATCCAAAAAACCTATGCAGGCGAGCAATTTAGCGTCGCCATAGCGGGTTCGGCGGGCATGGGTATCGCCAAAAATTGCAAAATTCCGTTCGTCCAAGAGGTTTTCGCTACCTCGCTCGGCGTCAAGCGGATGTTTCCAAAGACCGACGTCGTCATCGAGCTGGGCGGCGAGGATGCTAAAATTTTATTTCTCACGGGCGGACTTGAGGAGCGGATGAACGGCTCGTGCGCGGGCGGCACCGGCGCATTTATTGATCAGATGACCAACCTTTTGCATCTGGATATCACGGAGCTCGACCGTCTAAGCTTTGCGGCAAATAAAATTTACCCGATCGCCTCACGCTGTGGTGTGTTTGCTAAAAGCGACATTCAGCCGCTACTAAATCAGGGCGTTAGAAAAGAGGATATTTGCGCTAGTATCTACGCTGCGGTCGTCGAGCAGACGATCTCGGGGCTTGCGCAAGGTCGCGAAGTCAAGGGCAATATCCTGTTTCTAGGCGGTCCGTTGTTTTTCCTAAAAGGCCTTCAGGCGCGCTTTAAAGAGGTGCTAAAGCTCACCGACGAAACCGCGACCTTTCCCGACATTGCGCCTTATTTTGTGGCTTACGGCAGCGCGCTGTATGCAAAAGATACGGGCGAGACGTTAAATTTAGAAGAGACGATCGCGCTTTTAAAAAAGGAGCCTGACAGGACCGCGCTGGAAGCCGAGCCTCCGCTTTTCAAAGATAGAGCGGAATTTGACGAGTTCACCTCTCGCCACGCCCGCGCAAGCGTGCCTAAGGTGGATATCCACACCTACAGCGGAGACGCGTATTTGGGCGTGGATTGCGGCAGCACCACGATCAAAGTCGTACTGATAGGCGCAAACTACGAGCTATTGTATAAATTTTACTCCTCTAATAAAGGCGATCCCGTCGATATCCTGCTGCCACGTCTTAAGGAGCTATACGATCTTTGCGAAGGTCGCATTAAAATCAAAGGCAGCGGCGTTACCGGCTATGGCGAGGATCTCATTAAAACCGCTTTTCGCTTCGATTACGGCATCGTCGAGACGATCGCGCATTACAGCGCCGCGCGACACTTCAATCCAAAGGTCGATTTCATCATAGATATCGGCGGCCAGGACATCAAGTGTTTCTCCATTAAAGATGGCAATATCGATTCTATCGTGCTAAACGAAGCGTGCAGCTCGGGTTGCGGCTCGTTTTTACAGACCTTTTCAAATTCTTTAGGCTACGACATCAAAGATTTTGCGAATTTAGCCCTTTTTGCGACCCATCCCGCCAAGCTTGGTAGCCGCTGCACGGTCTTTATGAACTCTTCGGTTAAGCAGGCTCAAAAGGACGGCGCTACGATCGAGGACATCAGCGCTGGACTTGCTATTAGCGTAATAAAAAATGCGATTTATAAGGTCATCCGAGTGCGAAACGCCGACGATCTTGGGCAAAATATTGTAGTGCAGGGCGGGACATTTTTAAACAACGCCGTGCTGCGTGCCTTCGAAAAAGAGCTCGGCAAGGACGTGATCCGTCTAGACATAAGCGAGCTTATGGGGGCTTATGGCGCGGCGCTTTTTGCCAAAAATAACGCAAACGAGCACACTGATATGATCAGTCGTGCAGAGCTTGAAAATTTCACTCATCGCAGCGAATTTAGCGTCTGCAAGCTCTGTACGAACAAATGCCCACTTACGATCAGCTACTTCGGCGATACTAAATTCATCTCGGGCAATAAATGCGAGCGCGGCGCGGGCAAGGAGATTCGCCACGATATCACGAATTTGTTTGAGTTTAAAAACGAGCTTTTGCGAAAATATCGCAAGCCACCGAAGCAGGG
>CAURFS010000042.1:0-11096 GCA_963523845.1 uncultured Campylobacter sp.
TTTTTTTTTTTTTTTTGCTTTCGGGGTTTTTTTTGTTTTTTTAAAACCCCCCCCCCCCCCCCCCCCCCCCAAAAAATTGATTAAATTTGCCGCGAATTTTAACGAGGCGGCGAGAATTTAACGGTCGCGGATCCACCAAGCCCGCTCAAAATTTAAATTTTACTTGAATTGGGCTATAATCCCTTTTTTAAAATTTTAACTTGGACTAAGAATTTGAAAATAGCGTTTTTTGACTCGGGTATCGGCGGGCTGAGCGTGCTCGCCGAGGCTTTGCGGCGGTTTAGCGGGGCGGAGTTTTTGTATTTTGCCGATGAGGATCACGTCCCCTACGGCACGAAAAGCAGGGCGGAGATCGTGCGGCTCAGCCTTGATGCGGTGGGGTTTTTGGTCTCGCGCGGCGCGGACGGGGTCGTCGTTGCTTGCAATACCGCCACGAGCGCGGCCATCTCGGAGCTTCGCGGCGCATTTAGCGTGCCCGTTATCGGCATGGAACCCGCCGTCAAGCTCGCCGCGGACAGCTTCGGCTCGCGCCCGACGTTGCTCATCGCCACGCCGCTAACGATCGCCGGTGAGAAGCTAGCGCGCCTTGTCGGGCGGCTGGAGTGCGAGACGTGGAGCCTGCCGCTGCCTCGCCTCGTAGAGTTCGCGCAGGATTTGGAGTTTGACTCGCCTGCGGTTCGGGCTTATCTGCGGGAGGAGCTAGCTAAATTTGAGCTTGAGCGCTTCGGTTCGCTCGTGCTTGGTTGCACGCATTTTAACTATTTCAAGGACGTTTTGCGCGAGATTTTGCCGTCTCACGTGCGTATCATCGACGGCATAGACGGCACGCTAAATCGCCTAGCAAGCGAGCTAGGCGGAGGGCTAAAGCTTGCGCGCGGCGAGGATTTGCCCTCGCAGGCGACTAAATTTAACGCCGAGGGTGACCCAAAATTTGATATAAATTCATCTGCGCAAGCCCACAAATTTGGCGCGGAAGGACGAGGCGCGGGCGGCGGACAGAGCGTAAGCGACGGTAGCTGTGGCGCCGAGTACGACGCAGAGGGGCGCAGTGAGGGCGACACTGAAGGTTACGGCGAGAATGATGGCGAGCGTAACACAGAAAGGCGCGGCGAGAGCAAGCCCGATATGATAGAGCAAGGTATGAGCGAACTTCGTGCAGTGTCGTGCGGCGCCAGAAAAAACGGCGCAGTGGGGTATGATGAGTTTTCTAACGCGGATGAGCGCGGCTTCGGCATGGATACTTCGCGCGACGTAAAATCGCAGGTTTGTGCGGATAAATTTGACGCAGACGGCGATATAAAATTTAGCGCAAATTCGCAAACGGGCGAACTCGATGCCCGCGAGCGCGACGGCAGGCTGGCAGGCGGTGCGTGCGGCGTAGAGCAGTGCGACGAAGACAAATGCCGCATGTCGCCGCGCGCCGTAGATGCGAATTCGCAGCTCAAGCTTTATTCTCGAGGCGGCGCGGATTTGTCCTTGGAATTTGAGCCGAGAGGCGAAGAGGCGGGCATTTCGCGTGTGAATTATCCAAACGGCAACAGCGTGGAGTATTTTTGCTCGGGCAGGGCGCTAAATGCGGCGCAGCTACGCAAGGTGGAGATATTTTTAAAGCGGCTCGATGCGATGCGAGCAATCGACTAGGCTACGCGCCTGTGCGCCGTAGATCCGTAGCGCAGGTTGGAATTCCAGTGCGTCATAAATCACGTCAAATTAAAATTCCTATTCATCGCGGATCGCAAATTAAAATTTTAATTAAAATTCTAGCGCATTGCAGATCGTGCCGTGAAAGTTAAAATTTTGATGCGCTATAAATCGCAGCGCAAACTCAAAATTTCGTCGTTTCGTAAATCGCGCCACATAGATTAAAATTTCGGCGCGCTAAAAAATTTAACTCGGCGATTTAGAAGCAGCTTCGCGCGGCGCGCGAGCAATGGCGCCTAGCCGTCGTCCAGCGCGCGAAAGTTAAAATTTTACGGGGCAAATGCTGCCTTCCGCCGCCCGGCACGTCAATTTAAAATTTAACGCACAACGCCGCCGTCTGCCTTGAATCAGCATAGCGCGAGAAAGGCGCCGTCGCTTCTTTAAATTTAATAGCGTAAACCGAGATTGCCGTATGTGAGGAGATACCTCGCCGCACGAACTATCGCTGCGGATTTGAAATTTTAAATTTAGCCTAGGGCGCGGATAAGAGGCGTGAGCGAGGTTAAATTTAGCACGGCGCGCAAATCGCCGCCGAGAGAAATTTAGACTAGCCGCGCGGCGTAAATTTTAAAATGTTTAAATTTTAAGGCACTGCAACGCCCATAAGTCTTTTCTGTGATAGCCAAGCCCGCAGGCTTTGAAATTTGAAATTCCAAAATCCGTAAAGCAAGATTTCGCGCCGTATCGTTTCGCGGGAGGAATTTTATATCGCAAAATTCAGCGCCGCGCAGAGTGAATTAAAATGTATTAATACCGTAAGAGAGGAGCGGTTTTGATCTTAAGCTGATACCAAAATAATTTATCGTGCTTGATTTTCCAAAAAGCCCCTTAATTTCATATTGCCATTAGCCTCTTTTGCATTCATCAAATTACTATACTCAACGCTATTTTTATCTGCCGGCTCTTTGTCTTTATATTTTTCTATGATAGCCTTAGCTTCGTCCAAGTGTTCCATATAATACTTGACCGAATACGCCATACTCTTTTCCTCTACGACCGTTTTAGCGTTCACGCAATTTTTATAGGAGTTGCTTCCATCTTTTAAAGTGTTGAAATCGCACTTCGCTAAAACCTCTTTGGCTTCGTCCAGATGTGCGTCGTAATACTCCTTGGTCTTTACCTCGGTATCGTCACCGCAACCAACTAATAAAGCAGCCAACCCCCCCTCCAGAGGAACATCTTAGGATTTTTCATTTCATTCTCCTTGTTTGAAATTTTACCCCGTATTTTACTATCCGTTTACTTTAAAAATTTTGAATTGCGGGCGCACGCGCCGTTTTAATACGGCTCGTTAAATTTGGCTTTTAAAATTTGCCCGCGCTTTTTGAAATTTCGCTTTAAAATTTTATCCGCGCGACGGAATTCTACCGAGCGGAATTCTGCGGGATAAAGCAAAATTCCGCATCGCTGCGGAATTCAAAATTTAAAAGCAAATTTAAAATTTGCGAGAGCTACTCCTCTATCTTTTTACCTGCAAATCGCACGAGAGCCCACGTAACGGCAAATCCCATCGGCAGCGCGATCCAGACGCTAAGCCCTAGCGCTACGGGCAGGTAGCCCGCCACCACGGCGACCGCGCCGACGGATAGAGCGTAAGGCATCTGCGTCTTTACGTGCTCGATATGATCGCAGCCCGCACCCATCGACGAAAGGATCGTGGTGTCCGAAATCGGAGAGCAATGATCGCCGAAAATCGCGCCGGTTAGCACGCCCGAGATATTTACGATCATATAGGCGTGAAGCGCATCGCCCGAAAGTCCGTAGTGAAGCCCCACGGCGTTTGCCAAAGGTATGGCTAGCGGCATTAAAATTCCCATCGTGCCGTAGCTCGTACCCGTCGAAAAGCTAATGAACGAGCCCAGCACGAAAATCGCTACCGGCAGCAAGAATTTCGGCGTATTTTGGCTTAGCATATCGACTAGATAACGCGACGTGCCGAGCTCTTTGATGACAGAGCTGAGCGACCAGGCAAGCAGCAAGATCACGATCGTAACGATCATCGTCTTCCACCCCTTGATCCACGTAGAGATCGCCTCTCTGACGTCAAAAATTTTGCGGTAAACGCTCATAAATATAGACACGACCGTAGCAAGAAGCGCCGCTTGAAAAAGCGCGACCGACGAGTTTGCATTGCCGAACGTCGCCTGAAGCGTCGCAAAGCTTAGCGGAGCGGCTTTTGCGGCTGCGAGAGCATCGCCTTCAAGCTTGCTTAGCCCGCTAAAATAAAAGCTCGCAAATGCGCCGCAGATTAGCACTATAAGCGGGATAACGGCGTTTGAAGCTTGCGGCTTAATCCCCTCTTTGGGCTCTAGCGTTTTATCTTCGAGCTCGGCGATATTAGAATTTTTAGAGTGGATTTCGCCCGTCACCGCTCGCCTTTCGGCCGAGAGCATCGGCCCGAAATCCCTGCGCATAAACGCTACGTAAACCACGAAAGCAAGCATAAAAAGATTGTAGAAGCGATACGGCATGGTTTGCACGAAGATCGAAAAGGCGTTTACGTTTTGCACGCCGATCTGATCATATCCCGCTCTTATCAGAGAGACCTCAAGACCTACCCAGGTAGAAATTAGCGCGATACCCGCAATCGGTGCGGCGGTAGCGTCGATGATGAAGGCGAGCTTTTCGCGGCTAACTCTAAATTTATCGGTGATCGGTCTCATGACGGGGCCTACGATCAGTGCGTTTGCGTAGTCGTCGAAAAATACGAAAAGGCCCATAACCCACGTTGAAATTTGCGCCGAGATGCCCGTTTTAGCGCGCTTACTGATCCAAAGCGCCACGGCTTTCGTGCCGCCCGTCCTGCTAATCAGCGCGACCACGCCGCCGATACAAAGCACCTGCAAAAGTACGCCCGCGTTGCCTTTGCTAGCCATCGACCCCACCACGCGCGAGACCAGATCGGTAAAGCTGCCCACAAGCGCGGAGATCGGATTGTCGCCCACGACTGCTAGCATATAGGTGCCGCTAAAAACGCCGATGAAAAGCGATAAAATCACCTCTTTGGTGATAAAGGCAAGCGCGATCGCCACGACGGGCGGCACCAGCGTCCAGATGCCGAAAAGCTCGGCGTTATGCTGCCTGGTCGCATCATCCACCGCAAACGCGGCAACCGATAAAAACATTAGTAATAGAATTTTTTTCATTTTCTCGCCTTAGAATTTAATGCTTTTCGATAAAAAGCCCAGCCCAGCTCTGCTGCGTCGCCATCGCCTCTACGACGTTGATATTGACTCGGTGCGGCATCGCTAGGCAGCTTAGCACGATCTGCGCGATATCCTCGGGCAGGATCGCATCGACCCCCTCATACACGGCTGCGGCGCGCGCTACGTCGCCTTTAAAGCGCACCTCGCTAAACTCGCTCTTGCAGATGCCGGGCGCGATCTCCGTCACGCGGATGCCCGTGCCGCGCAGGTCGTTGCGGATATTGCGGCTAAACTGCTTGATAAACGCCTTGCTCGCGCCGTAAACGTGGCTACCCGGATAGGGCCACGCGCCCGCAGTCGAGCCGAGATTGAAGATATAGCCGCTTTTGCGCGCGATCATCAGCGGCAGCACCGCCTTGGTCGAATACAGCACACCTTTGATATTCGTATCGACCATCGTCTCCAAATCCTCTACGGGCGTCTGCGCGATCCCCTCAAGTCCGAGCGCAAGACCCGCGTTATTTACGAGCACCTCGACATCTTTGAAATTTTCAGGCAGCGCGCTTACGGCGTCAAACACCGCAGCTTTGTCACGAATGTCCGCGGCGATAATGTGCGTGTTGCCTAGCTCGCCGGCTAGCTTTTGCAGCCGCTCCTTGCGGCGCCCGAGTGCTATGATCTTATAGCCCTGCGCGCTAAGCGCCCTAGCGATCGCCTCGCCAAAGCCGCTCGTAGCGCCCGTGATGAATGCCGTATTTTTCATATGATCCCCTTTGCGTAAAATTTTAAATTTAGCGCAATGATAACGCAAAACGGATTTAGAATTTATGAAATTTGCTCTTGCAGCGCAGAAGCGGATGAAATAATACGAAGGCATTGGCAGGTTCTCTCACCCGAGCTCGCGATCGGCAGCGGATTCGGCGAGCGCACGGCTAAATTTAAAATTTTGCGCCGTTCGTTTGTCGCGGTTTGCTATAATTACCTAAATTTAGGAAAAAGACAAATGAGCAAATTTATACGATTTATCCTTGTTAGTATCTGTGCTTGCGCCATTTATGCGGGTCTGAAATATGCTTTTATACTCTTTATCACGTGGCTCATGTTTAGTGGGGTATATTTTGATGGACCGGGTACGCTGCTCGCCATACCGCTCACGTTTCTAAGCTCGTCGGTTATATTTGATTATTATTGTATTGCGCTGGGTTCTCATCTGCTCTTTTTATCGCTGCTTAAAGGGCGCGACGTGAAAACGCGGTGGATTTTGCCTTTATTTTTTCTCATAACGCTCGCGTTTTGTAGCTTTTGCGTCTTAATCGGGCACGAAGATTATCAGCGCATAAACGCGCTTTTTGCACTCTTGCTTATCTCTCCTTTTACGCTCATCGCATACGCCATCGTTACGACCGTAATCCTTGCCAAAAATAAAATTTCGGATTATTATCCGATCTTAGTCGCGATAATTTTTGTGCCTATTCATGCCGCCAGCATAGGGATATGGGGGTTAGAACGGATATATTTTGGAGCGTTTCTAAACGCGACGATACTGGGGATTTTTTATTTCACGGCGAAAATCGGGCGCGTAAATTTGATCGCACACAGATTCGCACCCGACAAAACGCAAAATTCTAAAGATCGCGTTATCAAAACAATACAAAGCAGCGCGACATTTTTAAACGACGATATTTTAAAGAAGCGCTAAATTTTATCCTTTTTTAAGAATTCTACATAACGCTTTTGTCGCGCACTACAAGCTTATATTCTTCCCGATAAATCTGAGCTTTACCGACAAAACCCTTCAAAAACTGCGCCGTTTTGCTTCTTGATACATTGACGCCCCTATTTGATCAAATTTATATCCAGCGTGATCTTATCGTTTTTGATCACGCCGATACTCTTATTTAGCACATTTGAGCAATCTGTTTAACTTCTGCTAGCGAGTGCATCGCGAAGATGCCGCACTAAAATTTATTTAGCTCAGCGATGCCCTCTTGAGGATACGCCTAAAATATTTTTATGCTTACGCTTCACGCCGTCGCGACGGTAAGGTTTAGTTTCAATAGCGACTAGCTCCAATAAAATTTTATCTGTCACGCACAAGGTTTTTTGCGTTTTTCGATCTAAAATTTGAGTTGCAAGAATTCCATTTGTCGTTTACGGATACTCAGAATAAATATTGTGGCTATTTTATACGTGCAGAGTAAGATAAAATTTGTAGTTCTCAGGCGTGGCAAAATCACGCACCCCGTTTTACAGATGGCAAAATAAAGCGCGTTGGAATCGGCCTTCACTTGAAATTTTATTTAAAAAGCAAATCGGATTTTAGCTTGGAATAAACCTGCTCGCCTTTTAGCTCGCGGACGATTTGCAGCGCGAATTCCATCGCAGTAGCAGGGCCTTTCGAAGTCATTATATTTTGATCTTTTACGACATTCGCCGCATTTGTATAGCCTGGGTGAGCGATCTGATTTTCAAAACCTGGATAACAAGTGTAAGAGCTTTTTAGCACACCTGCGGTGGCTAGTGCCCACGGAGCAGCACATATTGCGCCGATCTTGGCATTGTTTGCGTCGAAGTCGCGCAGTATCTGCCCCAGCTTCTCGCTCTTTGCCAAATTTTCGGCTCCGGGCAAGCCGCCAGGCAAAACGATCATATCAAATTCCGAAACTTTTATATCGTCTAAAATTTCATCGGCGATCATCTCTACCCCGTGCGCACCGCAGACGCATTTCTTATCCAGCCCCACGGATGCTGCATCGATCTCCGCGCGGCGCAAAATATCGATCAAACTTACCGCCTCGATCTCTTCAAAACCGTTTGCCAAAACGATCGCTACTTTCATCTACGCTCCTTTATTTTAGGTATGAGCCCTGCTCGCTCGGGGCGGTCGAAATTTCAGTATTCGTGCTCCTACTAGACGAGCTATCGTATAGGAACGAATCGTCGCCTTTTAGATAAGCAATGATGTAGCCTAGCTCCGTAGCGCCCGTCTTAGCGGCGATCAGCTGCATGATATTTTTCATCTTGCCACCATAACTTAGATCTGTAGTGTATTGCGACATAGCTATCGAGATCTCTTTGGCGCCCATATCTTTGAGTTTACGCGATACTCCATAAGCTTTTTTTTGGCCATTCTCGCCGTGGCATGAAGCGCACTTCTCAGCAAAGATAGCTCCACCTCTTTCTTTTAAAAAATTTATATTTCGATTTACCTTGCCGCTATGGGTTTTACTACCTGCGACCGGAGTGTTTTTGTAGATATTTACGGTTACGTTTTCATCTTTAGAATGCTTTTCGATCAGGGATTTTAGCTCTTTGGCAAACTCACCTTTAGCTTCAAACACATACGTGTCATCGCTTGCTTTATCTGCAGCGTTTAAATTAAAGGCAAAAAAACATGCTAAAAAAGAAATTTTAAAAATTTTCATAGAAAACCTTGATTTAGAATTTAAAAAGGGCGAAGCAAAAGCTTCGCCCTAATTTTACCCGTATAAGGTAAATAATTAGAAGCTGTATTTAGCCTCAAATCTGATGCGATCTTTTTTCTCATCAAGACCGCCAGCAGCATCGTCAATCTTATAGTGAGAATACCAAGTTTTGAAGCTTAGTTTTTCATTATATTTATAAGAAATTCTACCTACTACTTCGTATGCATCGTCACCATGCGCTTTACCGTCTAGGTAATCAGCACCAATTCTGATACCAGTATCAGGGATAGTATATCCTGCTACTACATACCAATAGTGGTTCTCGCCAGTAAAGCTTCTATAATCTAGCAACTCTTCACCTGGGCTAATGAAGGATCCTTGATCTTCAAAGGATACAAAAGAAAGGCTGTCTTTATGATCAGGTTCAAATTTCAAATAACCCGCAGCTAAATCAACGCCAAAGAAACCAGCACTTGCTTCTGCGGCCCAGAAATCTGCATCATCGGCACCTACTACATTTTTATAGTCGCCATCGAAATCAGAAAATGCATACTGACCTTTTACGCCGAGATTAAAATCATCAGAGATATCAAAGCTTAAAGCCAGTTCTGCAGCGAAAAGATCTGCTACATCTTCTAAAGAGTTATACCATAATTGGAAAGATACGGGATCATATGAACCCATAAATCCTATGCCATATAGGTTATGATCGGTAGTTAGCTTATTATTTACGCTAGCCCAATCAAGGCTTGAAATATCGCCATCATTCTCTAGAGAATCCATCCAAAAGCCACTAATTGTTAAGCCCTCGATATCGGTACTAGTAATCTTAACGCCATCTCCATACATATCATCGGTAAAGAATGAGCCTATGCCCTGGCGACCAACTGCAATCGTAGTACCGCCGATAGTGTATCCCAAGTAAGCCTTAGCAATATCGAAATCAGAATCTGGGTCTTCTCTTCTTGCGCCGTAATTGCCATGATATTGACTATTTGAAGAAGAAGCGGATTCGCCATGATCTTCATCCATAAATCTAATGCCTACTACACCAAAGAAGTTATCATCGATTTTAGCTTTAAAATCTACTTCCGATTTAAACTGCCAAACACCTCTATTGCTATCTGCTTTATTTTTAAGGTGATCGTGAGTATATCGCATACGAGCGTATCCGTTTAGATCCACGTCCTTGATAGCTTCCTCTAACGGAACAGCACTTGCACTCATAGCAAGAGCACCTGCAGCGACTGCTGCCGCTAAACTAAGTTTAACTAGTTTCATTTTGAACTCCTTTAAAAGTTTGTGAGCGCAATAGTAGCACAAAATGACAAATTATATGCTTAAAATAGGCTGAAAAATACTAAAATTTTACCAAATTGTTACCGAGTATTTACCGAAAATCCAACTTTAACGGGCATAAAAAAAGCGAGACCCGCACAGGTCTCGCCGATTATTGAAAGGAGTTCTAATTTCGATATGGGGATTATATCAGGCTGCGGTAAACAGACGGCAACACCTCTTTCATGCGGGAGAAATTTCATAAAATTTTACGATGTGAAATTTTATGTATAAAATTTCAAGATACTAAATTTGCAAAGCGTGGGTTTTAAAAATCCACGTAACATCTTATCAGCGGAGGATACAGCACTGAAAACGAGCAGCCCGTGAAAAACTGCGAGAAAGAAAATTTATAAGAATTTCGCAATCAAAATTCTAGCGCCAGCCATATTTCTATAATATAAAATTTTGCGGACAAAATAGCGTCACGCAGTAAGAAATCTTAAGCGCGAAAGCAAGTGGATATGAAATGCGAGCCGAGCCATATAAGTAAGATGTGCAGCGCAGAATTTCGTGAAATATAAAATTCCACACCTTATAAAATATAAAATTTATGCAGGCAATCGCATAAAGAATCAGCGGACTTTAAAGCGCAAGCAAATCGCACCAGCCCGCCATGATTAAGAACAGAAACTATTGCCTTCATAAGAGTAGAGAGCGAACACAAAAGCGTTTCGCAAATTAAAAGCAGGCACGCCTACCTTAAAAGGCGCAGCGACTAAAAATCGCGTAGGATTAAAAGCTGATATTTTCGCTCTCTGGCACAGCAATAGCGTCATTTTTATGCATTTGTTTGGTCTCGATTTTGCCGATATCATAAGCGCGCGGAGCGGCAGAGCCTGCCTTACGCGAGATGATTCGCATATCGGTAATAGCGCCTGAAGCGGTACTTATGTAGGCAGTATCTCCCGCAGCCGCATAATATCTGCTTGCGCGAGCGGTGTATAGCTCGCCACTGGATAGGTCTTTAAACGTATAGACGTAAGCTGTGGAGCTTTGGCGAGTGTAGTTTACGATCTCGGATTTTAGCGAGCGTAAGTTGCCTGCAGGCGTCGGAGTGGTGTTCACGGCGCAGCCTGCGATGCCAAGAGCCAAAAGCGCGGAAAATATGAAATTTTTCATTCAGTATCCTTATTTGTAAAATTTGAACTTTTAGAGTAGTAGGTTTGGGCTTAAAGTTTGCTTTTTTGAGGGGCGTCGAATTGGAATTTAAACGACGATGGATGCGCTTGCGTCGCTGGCATTTGTTTTTGAGGAGCGTCGAAGTGGAATTTAAACAGATCTCTCTTAGTGTTAGGCGGAGCAAGAGCGCGCTTTTGGCGATTTTTCTATATATGCGGGGTAGAATTTAGCAGTAATCGCGAGCGAGACTTGGTAGTCGCGTCTAAATCAAACACGGCAGAACTTTAGCTTCTTTTACCCAGCGGCTAGCTTGCATCAGCACTCTTTGCGGCGCTGACTGCGATATTTGCAAAAATCGGACTCG
>CAURFS010000043.1:0-10725 GCA_963523845.1 uncultured Campylobacter sp.
CTTTATTATAGGCGCATAGACGCCGCAGTAATCTCCAGCATCGAAAGCCGCCGTGCAAAATACCGCAAACTGCCTCTTGGAATCGTCGCAAAGCGCGAAGTGCTAAGCGTGCTCGTGCGCAAAAACTCGGCGCCCAGGCTCGATCCTGCGTCGATGAGCTCAAATATGCTAGCTCGCGTGCTGGATCTTAGCGGCGAGGTGCTAATCGGCGATAACGCTCTAAAGGCGCTACTTTCGCAGGGCAGGGATAAATTTTACGATCTGGGCGAAATTTGGCAGCAGCGCACGGGCTTGCCCTTCGTTTTCGGGCGGCTGTGTTGCGTGAAAAACGAAAAAGCTTACGCGCGCCTGGCGACGAAATTTTTACGTTCGCGCATTAAAATTCCAAGATATATCCTGCAAAGCTATGCCCTTTCGCGCGGCATAAAAGAGCGTGAAATTTTAAATTATTTGAAATTTATAGGCTATGAGATCGGCGTCCGCGAGGAGCTGGCGCTAAAAAAATTTATCGCCAAAGCCAAAAAATTAAAATTTAATCCGGTTCAAAAGGAGAAACTATGAAGTCTTACATCGACGGCTTGCTGCTAAATTTAAAGCGCGCCAATCCCGGTCAGGAGGTCTTTATCCAGGCATCGACCGAAATTTTATACTCGCTCATACCGCTTCTAAAGCGCGACGAGAGGTATGTGAAAAATAAAATTTTAGAGCGCATTTTGGCGCCCGAGCGCACGATGATGTTTCGCGTCGTCTATATGAGCGACGGCGGCGAGCCCTGCGTGCATACGGGATATCGCATAGAGTTCAACTCCGCTCTGGGTCCTTACAAAGGCGGCCTGCGCTTTCATCCGAGCGTAAATTTGGGCGTTTTAAAATTTTTAGGGTTTGAGCAAATTTTTAAAAATTCCCTCACCGGTCTTAATATCGGCGGCGCAAAAGGCGGCGCGAATTTCGATCCCAAGGGCAAGAGCGACGGCGAGATTATGAGATTTTGTCAAGCTTTTATGTTGGAACTTCACCGCCTAATCAGCTCCAATACCGACGTGCCCGCGGGCGACATCGGCGTGGGCGGCCGCGAGATCGGCTATATGTACGGCGCGTATAAAAAGCTCACCCGCAGATTCGACGGCGCGCTTACGGGCAAGGGGCTAAGCTGGGGCGGCAGTCTTGCGCGCACCGAGGCTACGGGCTACGGATCGGTCTATTTTGCAAACGAGATGCTAGCTACCAGGGGCGATTCGCTGCACGGCAAAATTTGCACGATCTCGGGCGCCGGCAACGTCGCGATCTACACCGCCGAAAAGCTCTATCAAATGCAGGCTAAGCCCGTCACCGTAAGCGATTCCACGGGCTTTATCTATGACGCCGATGGAATAGACGTGGCGCTTCTTAAAAAGCTAAAAGAGCAGCTGCGCGTAGGGCTTTGCGAATATATTAAAGAGCGTCCTAACGCAAAATTTATTCCAGTTAGCGCCTATCCTGCAGGCCGTAACGGCGTGTGGAGCGTGCCGTGCGACGCGGCATTTCCGAGCGCCACGCAAAACGAGCTTAATCTGGATGATACGCGAACTCTTTACGCCAACGGATGCCGCATGGTTTGCGAAGGCGCGAATATGCCAAGCACGCTTGAAGCGATCGATTTTATGCTCGCGCAAAAAGATTTTCTTTTCGGCCCTGCGAAGGCGGCGAATGCCGGCGGCGTGGCTACGAGCGGGCTTGAGATGGCGCAAAACGCGCAGATGGCGTCGTGGAGCTTCGAGGAGGTCGACGGCAAGCTGCGCGAGATCATGCGCCACATATTTCGCACCAGCTACGAGACCTCGAAGGAATTCGGCGCGGAGGGCAACCTCGTGCTAGGCTCGAATATCGCGGGCTTTCGCCGCGTGGCCGATGCGATGCTGGATCAAGGGCTGGTTTAGGCCTGCTTATCGCGCCCAAAGCGGCAGCTCGCTTTTAAATTTAGCTCTTTAAATTTGCGGCGAGCTTTTTGGCTGCAGCGGGCTTGGTAAAATTTCAATCGTTTGTGCTGAGGATATAGCCGCTCATCGCTATAATTGCTTTATGTGCCCTGCGTTGGCATCGTTTGCGCTGCGTAAATTTAAATAGCGCCGAGCAGCGTTTTAAAATTTTAGCTCGTCGTAGCGCTGCTTTTAAAATTTAGCCGCAAGCACGACAAAGTCCGCCGCTGCTAAATTTTATCTTTAAATTTGGCGGGTAAATTTTGCCCGTTAAATTTAGCTTTGAAATTTGACGTTTAAAATTTAACTCGAAGCCGCTTTCAAATTTAGCCTAAAATTTTATCTCAGCTCGCCCGCGTAGTGCGTAAATTTAAACCGAGCGCAGGCTGAGCGTTTACCGCAGTTTGGCATAATGGCGCAAATTTTATCCAAAGGTTGCAATATGAAAAAATTTATGGTTTTACTCGCCGCTGCGTCGCTGTCGCTCGCGCATGCGGACGTAACGGATATCCTAAAGCAGGGCGCGGACGTGCTCGGTGCGACTCAGAGCGGAAACTACAAAGATCTGCTCGCTTCCGCCACGAATCGCGCCGTAGCCGAGCTCGCCAAGGGCTACATCCACAGCAAGACCGCTAAAATCGAGCTTCCTCCTTCGCTGAAGGCGGCTGCGAAGCTTGCGAGAAAGGTGGGCGGCGATAAATGGGAACGCGAGCTCGTCGTAAGTATGAACGATGCCGCTACCAAGGCGGTGAGCGGCGCGAGCAAGATATTTTTGCAAGATCTGAAATCTATGAGCGATGCGGACATTAAAAAGCTCATCGGCGGCGGCGACACGGCGCTTAGCGAGTATCTGCAGAGCAAATCGGGCGCGAAGCTGCGGGCGGTTTTTAGGCCGATCGTAAGCGATATGATGAGCAAAAACAGCTTCGCAACGGCGTATAACGGGCTAAATTCCTTCGCGCAAAGCAAGATCGCGGGCAATGAGGCGGTGCAAAACATCGCGCGCGGGCTGGGTGCGAGCGAATATCTGCCTAAGCAGGGCGAGGACTTGAATGATTACATCACGCAAAAGACGCTGGATGGGCTATTTGCGGTGATGAGGGAAAAAGAAAGCGCGCTTCGCGGCAGCGCCGTCGGCAAAGGTGCGGGGATTTTGGGTAAGGTGCTTCAATAAAGCTCGCGGCGAGACTTTGGCGTAAATTTCGCCGTATAGCTACTTTCGGTTGCTTCGCGCTGCCGCCTGCGTAGTCTAAAGCTGCGCGCAAAGCGCCTGCTTGCGCGAAGCGACTGCTTGCGCCAAAGCGGGCGTGCGGCGGAATTTAGAGGTTTATTTGTCGCGCGTTTTCGCGCGATTGATTTTATACGATAATCTTGCTGCGAAGTTAGTCTGCGAAATTTAAAATTTCACAGAGCTTCAGGGATTTGAAATTTTAGAATTTCATGCGGTGTTTAGGTTCGCGTATAGACAGCGTTTATATCTAAAATTTTACAAAGTGGCGGAGTATCGGAATAAGCAGAGCGGTAACAGATAAGCGCGTAAAAGTAAAGCAAGAAAGTCGTCTTGTAAATTTCGCTTCTTTCATATCTCACTTTATGTTCCGCAAAAACCGGTTTACTTATTAGTTCTATTATTTTCCGATTCCATTTTTCTTAATTCTTTAAGCGCTCTATTATGGACATTGGCTTGCTTGCAAACTCTACCTTCAGCAGCAATATATCTTACTAAATTTATATCATTTGTATCGATTGCTATCAATAATCTACCCATAAGCCTTTCCTCTACAAAAAACGTATAATCGCACTTTGCACACAAAGTACTTTCATAAATTATAAATAATAACAAAACTACTACGGCACAAATTATAAATTTTAATACTTTAACCATATTTTCTCCTTGTGTGTATTCTTGTCCGTATATATTGATAATGTCGATTAGCGAGGCATTATATCACTTCTTATTTTTAAATTTAAATCTCTTTCGCTTTATTTTTATAAAATTTTCCAACTCTTTATCGGTAAAATTTAAAACCTCTTTTCGGTTTTGTAAATTTACATAAGTGTGCCTTATATCGCAGCATCTATAAAAAATATATTTCCAATTTTTAATTAGCCAGTCTGCCTCTATCATATTTTTATCTGTTTTAAATAAAAACGGCAAAACCCATAAACCCGCCTTGTAACCGCTAATTACGATCAATTTTATAAAATTTACTCCATCATCGTCTTTTGTTTTTACTACGATAAAGCTTACATTTTTCTCGTATGGATAGCAGGATTTTCTACATTCGATAATATCTCCGACCTTGATCTTTCCGAGGAATTTCAAGAGAGGAATACTAAGCTTTTCTATCAAATTTGTCTTTATGCGCCTATTGCGTCCGAATTTATCCCTAGGTTTTGTCAGTCTGAAACCGGGGATTGTTTCGTCGCAATCTTCTTCGCAATCTTTTAATTCATCGCTACTAAGGTAATTATCGGAGCATATAAATACCTCCCGGGGGCTCGCATTGATGCCGAAATTTGCTAAATTACGAATCAATTGCTCCTTGTCCAGGACAAACCCCGCTTTGCTTGATAGCATCTCGCTAGGAAGCTCAAAGTATCTATTATCTTTTAAATTTAAAAGGCAAGGATTTTCTGTCCAGAAACAGCGCTCATCGCAGACCATAAGCTCATCGTCGTTAAATTTTATAATATCGCCTCTTTGTAAATCATTGTCGAAGGTTGATATTGGTAAGATGGTCATTTAAAGTCCTTTTTTGCTTGCTAGATTAAACATGTTCATAATAAATTTTTCGTTATTTGTAATCGCCAAATTACACCTCGATAACCACATCCTTATACTTTTCATAAAGCCTCGGCTTTAAAATTTTATCACGATACTCTTTGCCCGCCTTAGTCATACACATCCAGTGGCTATATCTGCTCCATGTGTTAGGGTCTTTCCAAGTTATCTCTGCTTGGGGAGTTATTTCGTCCTCCTCTAAAAATTTATATCCAAAAAAGAAATTATCCCTGAAATAGATCCACTTTTCATAAAGCGACATACCTAGATCGATCTTGGATAAATTCGTATCGAAGTCATCCCATTTCTTTCTTAAATTTCCGCGCTCTATGCCGAAGTCTATCATACCCCCTAAAAATAGCTGTCCCATTACTCCGAAATACTCTCCCGCGTATGTCGGATAGGCTGAAATTTCAGGATTATCTTCGTCCGCTATCATATAGTCGCTTTGGATAATCCCATATAGTTCAAACCATTCGTACCAATCAAAGATTTCATATTCAAGGTAATCCAAAATATCTTTTTTCCTGGTACCCGGAATTTTAGCTAATATGCGAACAAACGAATCCAACCAGCAATCAAATCCTAAAGCCTTATAAAGTTCTTTATCATAGTTAAAATTCCAATCATCTGGTCTATTCGGTTCTAAAATTTTAAATTTCATAGTATCTCCTTTTTAAATTTAATCGGTTGCCGATAGAATTTACCTCATCGATCCGTTTGGTTGATCTCATAAACTCGTTAATATAAAAATTATTTGATTCCGAGAGCTTGGGCATACTTTTTATTATTTCATCTAAATCGAGGCTCTTTATTTCGGCGCAATTTTTTACATCGCCGCAGATACCGATAAAAATAAGATCGTCTCTGTTTTTGCCTATAAATTTACCCTTTGCGTAATAGCCGCCTTCAAATCTTTCATAGGCTATATAATATAATATTTGCTTTAAAATTTCACTTTGATCCAGCTTAAAATAGGTGCAGAATTCCACGCCCTCCATATCTTGCGATATGTCGGTGGCGCCTACGGAGCTTTTTTCATATTTTTTAAGATCTATTTTTCCGATATTGTTTTCATCTCCTTCGCCGATTGCTCCAAGCACGCGGAAATCCCTATCTATCTCGCCGTAAATATCAAAAAACAGATAGCTGCCCTTAAAGCTTTTATAGGCGAATTCCTTTACGGCATCCTTAACAATTTCGATATTTGCAAGCGTAACTTCGGTCTTTTTGCAAGATTCGTTTTTTATCTCGACTTCGATCATCTAAGCTCCTTTATCTGCCTTGCTTAATTTTAATTCATAAGCCATTTTACCACGTATTCCAATAATTCCTCTAAATTTTCGGCTCCGCAACTTCCTTTGAGTTCGTTTTCCGTGGCATTGATGAAAAACCAATCCTCGTCATCTCTATCGATATTTATTTTGATCGGCTTTTTCCCGCTCTCGCCATCGATTTCAATCCACCAACCGGGATTATCGACCGTTTCTAGCGTAAGGCCATATTCATGCTCCCATTCTCCGTCGCATTTGGAAGCATACCAGTTTTGTATGAGTTTTAGATTATTCATCGCTCCTCCTTTAATTTCATAAATTTTAAAATTCCCGATCCATTGGGCTTTGATATTGCAATTGAAGCAAGGCTTCTTTGCTATTTAAATTTAATCGCTTATTAAAAATTTCTTTTCCACGCCGTCTTTATTTACGGTGATTATCTTCGAGTTTGGAATATTTAAAAATTTTATAGCTTTTTCGTCCAGCTCTGACAATGGCTCCTCAAGATTAAATTTAGTTTTATAGTAATATAGCGAAAGATCTCTTTTATTGCCCTGCTCCATAAGCTGCATTATGCACTTATCGTTTGGATACCCACTATCATAGCGGTTTATCATCATAAATGCCTCACAGCTCTTATGAAACGGAAAGCGACCGAAGTTAAAAAGATTGCCGACGAGCTCAAATACAAGGACAAAAAACATAAATAAAATGAATAGTTTGACCATTCTGCCTTTCACAGCGGCGCTCCTAAATTTTGAAATCAAAAATTCGTTTGTGTTTTAAATGCCGGACGGTATTTGCGCTTAGTCGCGGGTGCGCCCAAGCATTAGCCGAAGCGGTCGGGCGCAAAATTTACGACGCTATCTCGCCTTTTGCTGCGCTGGTTGCGGTGGATTCGCTTTCGTCCATAATGATGAGCTGTCTAGCGCGCTTAATCTTGGCATCGTCGCGAAACGCCGCGCGCACCTTGTCCATGCCGGTATAAAATTCCTTCATCAAAACAAGGCACAGATACGCGCCAAATTCCGTCGTACGAATGATCTCGCCCTCGATCCGCACGGCTCCTGCAAGCCTTAGCAGGCTAAGCTCTCTGCCCAGTTCGCGGCGCAGGCTTAAATCGTTTGCGGCGTTAAATTTAGCGATATCAATCTCGCCGTTGAAAAGCTCGGTCAAAAAGAGATATTTCGCGCGCTCGGATCTGCTAAAATCGCAGGTAGCGATGACGGTGCTTTCGTTTTTATGCACTCTGCTTGCGTAGTCTTCGAGATTAAACGCATTTACGAGCAGCCTGCCGCCTAAGAAACTAAACGCTCCGCTTCCGATGCCTACGTATTCGTGGTTTGTGCCTACATACTCGTCGCTCATATTTGATTTCTCGCGAGCGAAAGCCCATGCGTTGCTACGGTGCCAGCTCGCAAATTCCTTGCAGATGATGGAGTAGAACTCCTCCTCGCGGTCTATGTTGCTAACGCCGAGGCTCCGCGCTATTTGATCGCGCATCAAAGGGGATTTCATCAGCGGATACAGCGTGATCTGCTCGGGTTTCACCGCCTTTGCCGCTTCGATATCGCGAAGTAAAATTTCGCGAGTTTGAAACGGAAAGTTAAAGATCAGATCCAGGCTTAAAATCGGTAAAATTCCGACCGCTCGGGATAGCTTTTCTTGCAGAATTTCGCCCGAGCCGAATTTGTCATAGCGCGAAGCTTTACGTAAAATATCATCATCAAAGCTCTGCACCCCCACGCTTAGGCGGTCTATTAGCCCGCGAAATCGCAGCAAGTTCTCAGGCTCGATGTGGTTAGGATCGCTCTCGCACGAGACCTCTTTGATGCTAAAAAGCGACTTGGCAAGCTCCAGCGTGCGCGCTAACTCATCCTCGTCGATGAGTGTCGTGCCGCCGCCTACATAAAGCGTCTCAAAGTCGTAGCCTGCGTCCTTCGTGCGCTGCATCTCGGTGCGCAGCGCGCTGAAATACGCCTTGCACGCACCACGCTCGTAGGCGTATTTATGAAAGGAGCAGTACGGGCAAAACGTGTGGCAAAAGGGCACGTGCATGTAGAGCATATATTTTTTATCGGGGTTTGGAATTTTAGCGATGTTCTCTTGCGTGATGTCGATTCTAAGAGAGTTATAAAGAGATTTTTGCATAGTTTCGGCGGCGTATTTTTTGGCGAAGCTATGCACCATTTGACTGATAAAATTCATAAAACTTTAACCTTTTTTAAACTTAAAAATTAATTTTTGAAGTTTATCGAAAACTAACTTATAAATTTATCAATAATTCAATAAAAAGCGCAGCGCCGCCATATATATTAGCGTAGGAAGCGCTATCGTAACGAGCGAATTACGGAATTTAGCATGCACGACAAACGCCATAATCAGGCAAAATAGCAGCGCCGCCGTTTGCAGCACGTCTGCGCTAAAAGTCCGCTCGCCCGAAAAGCTAGGCAGCATCGTCTTAAGCGCATAGATCGTCAAAACGACCATTATCAAAAGGCCCGAGTTTTTCTGCAGATACGATAAGCTTGGACTCGCGGTCTTTTTCTTAAAAAGAAACAGCGGCAAAAATCGCGTCAAAATCGTAGCGAGCGAGGCCAGAAAGATATAGGGCAAAATTTCCACTACCTGCTCCTTTTTAGGAATTTTCGCAGCCTGCGTCCCGTGCGTGAAGGTCGCTCGAAGTATTTACGAAAGAGCAACAAAACCGCAGTGCCAAAAATCAGAGTGCCGAATAAAAAGTATTTTGTAGGAAAGATAAAAAGCCCCGCAAACGCGCAGGCAAAGCCCAGAAATAGCACTTTGTATTGCGGATTTGCTTTGAAAACCTCATAGGTTAGCATTGCAAAAAGCGCCGTCAGACTAAACTCGACTCCGCTAAAATCAAACTTTAAGCTTGCTCCCAAAACAGCCCCTACGACGACGCCCGCGACCCAGTAGGAATGATTTAAGACCGCGGTTAGATTATAGAGCAGATCAAGCTCCGCAAGCCATTGCGGCGTTACTGGCTGATCGCCGCTAAGCTCATCAGGGCACAAAAATGCGCGCGCTTTTAGCAGCGCAAAGGTTTCGTCCGTAAGGGCATATACTGCGTAAATTTTATGACGCACGAAGCGCAGTTCCTCAAGTAGCGACATCGTATAGAAAAAATGGCGAAAATTTAGCAAAAACGCCACGACGAAGGTATCTACGAGCGAGGCGTGAGTTACGATGAATGCGATCAGGACGAACTCCACGCTGCCTGCGTATATAAGCAGCGAGGTTAGCGCGAGCGCCCAGACGGGCAGATCCTGGCTGATGCCGTAGATGCCAAATGCTAGCCCTAGCGGCACGTAGCCCATCATCACGGGGAGGGTCGATCTGAAAATTTCAAATTTACTCATAGCTTTCCTAAATTTAAAAGGGCGATTGTAGCTAAAATTTTATTAAATTTTACAGGGCGCATAGGCGGGATCTGCGCCGCTGCGAGCGGGTTTTGCGCTGTAGCGCGTCGTAAGAGGAGCTGCAAAATTTACTCGCTTCGGCGCCGTAAAATTTTAAAATTTAGCCTGCGTAGAATTTTGCGAAATTTTAAAATTTCGGGGAGCGGATCTTTAAATTTAGCCTAAAATACGTGGCGCAAAAGCACGAATGCAAACGCCGAAAGCAGCGCCGAGACGGGTAGGGTGATGATCCACGCTAGCCCGATCGGCTTCATCAGCGACCAGTTTGTGCTGTGATTTACCAAGCCTATTCCCAAAATCGCGCCGATTAGCACGTGGGTCGAGGAGATCGGAAGCCCCAGCACCGATGCCGCCATGACGACGACGGCGCTTGCGAGCTCGGCGCTAAAGCCCGAGGCCGGGTGGATTTTTGTGAGATTGGTGCCTACGGTGGCGATTACCTCTTTGCCGATGAACCAAAGTCCCGCTATGAGGGCTACTGCGAACATTATCATAATCTGCTGCGGCACGGGAGTGGAGGGATTGATACTATTCGTAGCCATCGTATCGATGATGGCGGCAAACGGACCCACGGCGTTTGCGATGTCGTTGCTGCCGTGTGAAAAGGCAAAGCCGCTAGCAGTGAGCACCTGCAGCCAGCTAAACATCAAAAACGCGGATTTGTTTAAATTTGAGCGGCGCAGGGTTTTAGCGAAAATAAACATCAAAAGCCAGGTAATTAGCGTCGACATACCGATGATGAGGTAGTTGTAAAAATTTGTAAGCCCGAAATTTAGATTATGCAGCCCCTTAAATATCAGCATCGCCGAGATCACGAAAGCACCGATACCCGCTACGGCAGGGATCCCGTACTCTAGGGCTTTATGGGATTTGAGCTTCTCTTTTTTGGCGTCAAGCTCGATCACCTTTTTATAATACTCGCTATCCAGCTCGCTTGGGTCAAAATCGGGATCGCGCATCGCGTAAATATCATGATTTAGCGCCTCTGCATAGGCGATCTTTTGAATGTCGTCCAGGGTCTCGAAGGTCTTTTTATGCAGCTTGCGAAGGGATTTTTTTTCGCGCTTTATGCGGTCAATTTTTATTTGAGCGTAGCGGTTGTAATCCAAAATATAATGTTTGATGAGCCAGAAAATTCCAAAGGAGATCACGCCGCCCAAAATCGGCGAGAGTACCCAAGAGATAGCTATTTTACCGATCTTATCCCACTGCACGAGCCACAATGCGGAAGTCTCTGCGGTATTAAGCAGCGCTCCGAGAGTAAGTCC
>CAURFS010000044.1:0-10684 GCA_963523845.1 uncultured Campylobacter sp.
ATAAAATTTACGCAAGGCTCGAAAAAGAAGCGAAAAAAGATGGTTTTGAGCGCGGCGCTGCGAGCCTATTTCTGATGAACGAGTTTCAAAAGGCGCTCAAAAAGAGCGATTTTAGGCTCTTTACTTTGGAGCTTCATAGCGACGCTTATTATCTGCTCGTCGCGCACAAGGACGCCGAGAAAGATTTTAAAAAACTAGGCAAGCGCGAGGAGCTATTTTGGGATATCGCGCCGTGGGGCAAGCGCCGCAAAAGGCAGATCCTTTACGTCATAAACTGCGAGTGCGGCGAGATGTCTGCGTGGCAGCTGGATGCGGACGAGCCCTCTCCAAGAGATGAGGTTTGCGAGGTCTGTGGGCGGGTGCTTTTTGACGCAGACGGCAACGCGATGCAGCCTTTGGAGAAGGAATTTATCTGATCTTTTTGCTTATCACGGCTTTGCGTGCGAAGTTTCGGCTGGATGAAAGTCAAATTTATTGCGCAGCTCGGCAGGATTTAGCGCGTAGATTTGATTTATCGCTCGGCGGCAAAACGCGGTTTAAATTTAATGCTTGCTTGGGCGGCGGAATGTGTTTCGATAAGGCCCGCTTTGGTAGTAAAATACTGCTCGGCGCGGCTCACTTTGTTTTGCTGTTTGCGCGAGCGGCGAAATTTTGCGGCTTGCGTTTGCCTTAATAAGACTTCGGTAAGACGCACTATTTAGCGCTTGCGTTCTTGGCTTGATTTTTTATCCAGCAAGTTCGCAGTCGCGGGCGCATCTACCTATGCTACGCTAAATTTTGATTTTAATGGTTTTGGACGTAGGCTCGCGCGGCTAAAAATCAAAATTTTGCCCTGCCGCGGGCGCTAAATTTACAATTTCTAAATTTAAAATTTTAAGCGTAAATTTTGATCTAAAATTTCCAAAGTCGCTAAATTTTAAAATTTAAATGCAATACGAGCTTACCGGCTCGCTAGCCATAGAGCTCGTAAATTCCGCCGTTGCAGGAGCGGCAAGCTCGTTTGATTTAAAGATAAGACGAAATTTAGCTAGAACGTCCGCGCAGAACCCCAATGCTAGCGCGCCAGCAAACGCACTGTGTTTGAAATCCAAAACCGACGAGGTGCGGCGAGACTAGCCGCGAGCTTTGGCGATGCACGCCTCGATCGCCGCCATCACCGCTGCGCGAAACCCCGCCGCCTCCAGTGCCGCCAGCCCCTCTATCGTCGTGCCCGCAGGCGAGCAGACCGCGTCTTTGAGCTCCGATGGGCGCCTGCCGCTTTGTAGCAGACGCACCGTGCCCTCTACCGCCGCCGCTACCGCGTCATAGCATAGCGCCCGCGGCAGTCCGCCCCGCACGCCCGCATCCGCCGCAGCCTCGATAAAGGCGCACACATACGCAGGTAGACTCCCTGCAATCCCCGTAAATGCGGCAAAACCAGCCTCGTCTATCTCGTAAAATTTACCGATTTTGGCGGCTAGCGCTCGCACGATCTCCCGACTGGCCTCATCAAAATACTCGCCGTAGCACAGCGCCGTAGCCGATGCGCCGATACCCGCAGCGACGTTTGGCATCGCGCGGGCCACGAAAACGTCCGCACCTACGATATTTTGGGCGCACTCTAGCTTGAAATTTGGCGCCAAAAGAAGCAGAATTTTGCCCGCAAGCTCGGGCGCGATCAGGTGCAAAATCTCCTCGTAGCTGGCGGGCTTGGTCGCGAGCACGATTATATCCGCTTCGTGAGCCAGTTGCGTCTCGTCTTGTAAAATTTGCACGTCGTAGCGCTTGCGCAAAAATTCGTTTTTGCTTCTAGCGTAGGCTAGGACTTGAAGCTTCGTATCGGAGCTGGACTGCGCGCAGGCGGAATCACGTTCGTGGCTCGCAAAATCCTGCTCTAAATTTGCGGAATTCCGCTCGCAAGCGGTAAAATTTTGAGTATCGGGCATAAAATTCCGCTCGCCGTGCGCGGAATTTTCTCCGCTTGCCGTGCAATTTTCTTTATCCTCTGCAAAATTCTCTCCGCCCGCCGCGCAATCTTGTCCGCCGGCTCTGCAAAGTGCGGCGATCATCGCCTCGCCCATATTTCCTCCGCCGATAAATCCCACTTTCATTTTCGCTCCTTTCAAAGCTAAATTATGCCTCAATGATAGCTCAAAATTTCTTTATCCGCCCTTGCGGCGCGCGGTTTATCTACGTAAAAGCAAATTTTAGCTACAATCTCGCCTAAATTTTTAAAAAAGGATGCGTTATGGCAATAAACGTTTTTTACGACAAAGATTGCGATTTAGGTTTGATTAAGGCTAAAAAGGTCGCTATGATCGGCTTCGGCTCACAAGGACACGCTCACGCCGAAAATTTACGAGATAGCGGCGTAGAGGTCATCGTGGGCCTTAAAAAGGGCGGCGCGAGCTGGAGCAAGGCCGAGGCAAAGGGCTTTAAAGTAATGAGCGTCGGTGAAGCTACGAAGGCAGCTGATCTTGTGATGATCCTAACGCCCGATGAGTTTCAAGGCGACATTTTCAAAGCGGAGATCGAGCCGAGCTTAAGCGAGGGCAACGCGATCGCGTTCGCGCACGGTTTTAATATCCACTTCGGACAGATCGTCCCTCCAAAGGGCATCGACTGCATTATGATCGCTCCGAAAGCCCCGGGTCACACCG
Source organism: uncultured Campylobacter sp. (assembly GCA_963523845.1). Lineage (GTDB taxonomy): Bacteria > Campylobacterota > Campylobacteria > Campylobacterales > Campylobacteraceae > Campylobacter_B. The sequence continues at coordinate 2,640 of CAURFS010000044.1, forward strand.
TCCGCAACGAGTTTGTAAGCGGCGGCGGCGTGCCGATGCTGATCGCCGTTTCGCAAAACGAAAGCGGCAGGGCCAAAGAGCTTGCTCTAAGCTACGCAAGCGCGATCGGCGGCGGCCGCACCGGCATCATCGAAACGACTTTTAAAGCAGAGACCGAGACCGATCTTTTCGGCGAGCAGGCTGTACTTTGCGGCGGACTTTGCGCGCTCATCAACGCAGGCTTTGAGACCCTCGTCGAGGCGGGATATGAGCCCGAGATGGCGTATTTTGAGTGTCAGCACGAGATGAAGCTGATCGTGGATCTCATCTATCAAGGTGGCATGGCTGATATGCGCTACTCGATCTCAAACACTGCAGAATACGGCGATTACGTAAGCGGCAACCGCGTCGTAAACGAAAGCAGTAAAGCGGCGATGAAAGAGGTGCTAAAGGAGATCCAAAACGGTAAATTTGCAAAAGACTTCATCCTCGAGCGCAAGGCGGGCTACGTGCGAATGAACGCCGAGCGCAATATCACGGCAAACAGCTTGCTTACCAAAACCGGCGATAAGCTTCGCGCGATGATGCCGTGGATCGCCAAGGGTAAGCTCATCAACAAAGATAAAAACTGATTTCGGCTGAGCTTTGGCTAGTAGAAATCCACGCGGGCGCCGCAAAAAGCGCCCGATCAACTACGCAACGATCGCCTTTGTCGTAATCTTATGTTTTTTAAGCGGCGCGGTTACCTACGCGGTTTTGGATCTCGTATTTTCGGGCAATAAAGCCGCGTTGCAGCAAAGCTCGCGCAAGCAAGCCCCCGAAGGCACTTCCGATTCTCGCGGTAAAAAGCCGCGTTTAAGCGCTGCACAGAAGGAAGCGCTGATTCAAAAGGAGCTTGATAAGATCGACGAGCAAAACGTAACTACGCCGAAGATGAGCATCGAGCCTGCGCGGCGGAATTCCGCAGGAGAAAATTCTGTAAACGGCAATTTTCAAAATTCCGAAAATTCTATGGCTTCCGCAAATTCCGTCGCCGCAAATTCGGCGAGTGAGGGATCTGACGTAAATTTTACCGCAGTAAATTCCGCGCCCGAAAATTCCATAAATTCTACCACGCAAAGCCACGTTTCTAGCGGTGCGAGCGATCTTTCTAAATCGCCGCGCAAGACTTTGCCAGCAGGCTCTCGCGCAAAGCTAGCGATCATCATCGACGACGTAGGCACCGACGAGCAGGCGCAAAAGCTCATTGCTCTGCCCGTGCGAGTGACGCCGTCCATCTTCCCGCCCGAGTATCAGCGCAAGGACACGAGCTCGCTCGCTCGCGGCTTTGAGCATTACGCTATCCATCTGCCGATGGAGGCGAGCTCTGCTAAAAATAACTCCGCGACGCTGCGAGCTTCGGATAATTACGAGAAGCTGCGCGGCGTCATAGCCAAGCTGCGCGCGGACTTCCCGAATGCTAAATTTATAAACAACCACACCGGTTCTAAATTTACCGCCGACGAGCGCGCGATGCAAAACCTGCTGCGCGCGATGAACGAGCATGGATTTTTATTTATCGACTCGCGCACGAGCCCCGCTACCAAGGCTAAAGTAGCGATGAATGGGCTTGGCATGCGATACGTGCATCGCGATGTGTTTTTAGATAATCAAAACAGCGTCGCCGCGGTGCGCAAAAAGCTGCGCGAAGCCGTCGCGCTTGCTAAAAAGCAGGGTTACGCCATCGCTATCGGCCATCCCAAAAGCTCCACTCTGCGCGCGCTTGCAAACAGCGCCGACATCCTAGGCGAGGTCGATTTGGTCTATTTGGACGAAATTTATGAGTACTACGAGTGAGCTCGGTTTTAAAATTCCAAGTTTAAGAAGGCTTGGTACGAGCGAGCCTGCGCAGCTGTATTTTAGGGGCGAGCCGGCGCTACTGCAAAAGCGCCGCATCTCGATCGTGGGCTCGCGCAAAATGAGCGTTTATAGCAAAAATTTGATCCTGCGGCTTGCGCGCGCTTTGAGCGATGCGGACTTTTGCGTCGTAAGCGGCGCGGCGATCGGCTGCGATATAGCCGCGCACGAAGGGGCGTTTCCAAATACGATCGCGGTTTTTGGAAACGGCCTTGATCAAATTTATCCCGCGCAAAACGCCGCTATGATCGGCAAAATTTACGAGCGCAGCCTCGCGCTTAGCGAGTATGAGGACGGCGTGAGCGCGCGCGGATTTCAGTTTTTGCAGCGCAACCGCATCGTCGTGGCGCTGTCCGAAGCGCTGATCGTCGCTCAAGCCGAGCCTCGCAGCGGCTCGTTGCAAAGCGCGCGCCTGGCTCGCGAAATGGGCGTGCCCGTCTACGTGCTGCCGCACCGCATGGACGAGAGCGCGGGCACGAACGATCTGCTCGCAAAATCTCAGGCGCGGCTGATTGCGGATTTTGGCGAGTTCGTGGCTTCTTTAGCTCCACAGACGCCGCAAAGCACCGAGCGCGCGCAGGATGAGGTGATGGAATTTTTAGCGCTAAATACCGATCTGCAAGCGGCGATCGAGCGCTTCGGCGATAAAATTTACGAATACGAGCTTGAAGGCAGGATTGAAATTTTAGGCGCAAAGATCGTGGCAAAGTAGCTGGCGGCGGGCGCTTGCTTGCCGTGGTTTGATCGGCGCACTCGCCGGTACGGCTTGTTTGCACGGCGCCAAGTCTGCGCGGCCTGAGTTTAAATTTAGAAAAAGGCGGCTTGGTAAAATTTTATCTTCCGCAAGTGGCACTTGGCTTAAAATAAATCGGCGCAGTTTGTTTGTGCAGCTCCGCTCGCCCCGCTTGCGGTAATGATCGGTTTGTGAATGCCTCTCGCGATTTATAAATACTTTGCGGCGCAGAATTTAAGTGTTAAAATGCATGAAATTTTCTGAGATAGCGTTTAAATGTTTGTTTGCCTATCGTGCTAAATTTTTGCGGGTAAATTTGGCCGCGGATTTCAGCGCGAGTGTGGTAGGCTGAATTTGTCGCAAGAGAAAATTTTGGTCACGGCGGCAAAATTTTACGAGTTATAAAGCGCAGGGGGGCTTGTATCTGCTCCGTCGCGTGAGTGCGGGTTTGCTTTAAAATTTTGATTTTGCGTGGGGTGGGTTGGTTGCACGTCCGGCACCTGCACGGCAGGATTTATACTCGTCGTGCTTTTGTGTGTCGCTTACGTGCGGTTCGCGTGGACGCAGTGCGGATACACCGAGCCGGGCACGGCGATCGAAATTTTGGAATTTGAAGCTCGTGGCACGCTAAATTTAATAGCTCGCAAGCGGCGCGAGCGAGTGAAATTTATGTCAATTTCGTATAAAATTTCATAAATTCCGCAGCTAAATTCTGGGATGAAATTTAGCTATGAAATTTCGATCGCGAAATTTCCGCGATAGAATTTTAATGGCGTAATTCTGCGAAATTTGATGTTAGCAAAGGATGAAATTTGATAGTTGCGATCGATCTTGGGCTTAAACGTATCGGCGTGGCGGCGGCACCGGATGATAAGACGCCGCTTCCGTGCGATCCGATCCTGCGCAAAAACCGCACCCAAGCCGCGCGCGAGCTAAGCGAGCTGCTGCGCGAAAAGGGTGCCAGCGTGCTCGTGCTGGGCGTGCCGCGCGGCGGGGCGAGCGAGGAGGAGATGAGCAGGCGCATACGACACTTCGCCTCGCTGCTGGATTTTGACGGCGAGATAAAATTCCAAGACGAGAGCTTTTCGAGCGCCGAAGCGGCGGAGTTTGCGAGCAAAGGTGCTAAAGGCGGCGGCAAAGATCCGCGCTTTGATAGCATCGCCGCGACGATAATTTTGCAGAGGTTTTTGGCGAGCAAGGGCTAGGCGCATGCGTAGCAACGTAATTTGCGCGCGGCGGCGCAAGAGGAAATCGTTGCTCGTCCGCTTTATCGCTTTCTGAATGCTCGTGGATCTTATCTTGCCTCGTAAAACGGATAGGTTTTATTCATGCCAAAAGTCGGTAAAATTTCATCGCCCGCTAAAGCTTGATATAATTTTACTTTGCCCGCAAAGAGCCTGCGGAATTTATTTTGGCGGCAGCTGTAAATGACGCTTTAGGTAGTTAAACCAAGTGAGATTGACAGCGATTTAAGTTTTAAGTGGCGAGACTTATGCATTTTGGGATCTGTGCTCGCGCGCACGGCTGCTATTTAAGTTTTTTCAAGGTCTATTTAGACGAAAAGAATGCTAAGCAAAATTGCAAAAACGCGTATGCATCATAGAATAGGGCGCAAATTTTGCGATAAATTTCATTTAGGGAGCGGTTATGTTTAAGATCACGATGTTGGTAAAAAAAGCGCCGGATATCACGCAGCAAGAGTTTGTGACGCACTGGGCGGCGCATTCACAAAAGGTTTTGGCTAATCAAAAGGCGCTAAATATCGTCCGCTATGCAAAAACCATGCCCGTTTTCCCCGAGGGTCAGAGCACCAAGCGTGAGACGGCGGCGTTTGGCTACGACGCGATGGGCGAGCTATGGTATGAAAGCGTGCAGGCGTTTGCGGATGCACGAAACAGCGAGGTAGCGCGAGCGGTGTTAGCGGAGCTGATGGCAGATGAGGCGAGGTTTTGCGATATGAAAAACTCCGTGATGTGGTTCGGCGAGGAGGAGGCTGTGATAGAGTTTGAGCGCTAGGGAGTGCGGCTTGCGCTTTGCAGCGAATAAAATTTTGAAGTGAAGCTCTTTAAATAGATAGAAATTCTACGTGGCATTTGGGTTTTAAAACTAGCAGAATTTTACGAGCTGGGCTTGCGCGGCTGAAATCGCAATCGCAGTCTACATAGATGAAATTTACATGCGCGATACAGATACTGCGCGGCCTTAATTATTTTAAGACTCACATATCTAAGTGGGTGCGATCTAAGAATCCTGGGTATTGGAGCCAAAACGTCTAAAAACGCATTACGCCTGCGATTTTGGCATAGGCAAGCCGATTTCTAAGATAAAATTTAAAGGTTGGCAGCGTAAAATTTTTTAAAATTTCTAAGCAGCAATGCGAAATTTTCAAAAGTTTTCTAGGGCGTGGCAAGATGCTTGCCGCGGGCTTGGTATATGGCAAAATGTTTTACATACTAGATTATCGCTCTGATAAATCGCCATTGCAGAGGCTGCAGGTGCTTAAGACCTCAAGGATTAAATACGTTTTAGTCCTATTATAAATACTGCAGGCGCCGTGGATGCCGCATAGACGTGCGAGTAAAAAAGTGGGGCAGCCAGCCATAAAAACAATCTTGCAATTAAAATTTTAATTTGTCTTTTTGAAATTCCGCTCAAAGCTCCGTTTAAAATTTTATTTAAAATTTTGCTTGGGATTTTGATAGAAATTTTGCAGGAATTTCGCCGCAAATTTCACAGCTATTATCAAAAATTAAAATTTTACTCCTCGCTTTTTGCTATAATTATTTTTAAAATTTAAAAGGAGCAAAAATGAAAATTTTAGCGTCGATTACCGCACTAATCGTAGCAGCCTACTTGCTCGCGCAGATATTTTTCCCGCAAGGGGTCTCGTTTGTCGGATGCGGCATCGGTAGGGCTAATTCGTGCGAAGACTATGGAGCATATTTGCTTGAGGAGCGCGATTATGAGGCAGCAAAAAAGCCGTTTGAAAAAGCTTGCGAAGCGGGGCTGGAAAATAGCTGTGCTATCGCGGGAGATTTATATTACGACGAGCAAAATTTATATAAAACTACGAAAGATAAGGGCAAGTCCGCGCGGTTTTATTCCAAAGCGTGCGAGCTGGGAGCCGCCAAAGCTTGCTACAACGTCGCGATAATCTCTTATAAAAATGCGGATAAGAAAAATACGTTCGCGTTTTTTGCCAAATCATGCGATTTAGGATTAGGCGAGGGCTGCTTAAATGCTGCGGTCGCTAGCTACGAAGAGAAAGACTATCAGGGCGCTCTTAAGTTTTTCCTCAAATCTTGCGATGCCGCTTTGGCGGAGGGATGCCAAAGGGTCGGGCTAGCGTATTCAAAGAAGGAATTTGGCGAGCCGGATCTGGATAAGGCGATGATCTACTACGACAAAGCCTGCAAGCTGGGAGCGGAGTTTAGCTGCAACGTAGTAGCCGCGATGAATAAAATAAACGCAAGCGAGGCTAATGCAACTAAATAGATGGCAGGGCTAGCTAGATGATAATACGGCGGGATCGAAATTAGCGTAGAAATTTTGCGGAGCTTTATGGAATTTTATGGAATTCCGCGGGATTTCGTCTTTAAATTTTTATTGCCGAAATTCCGCATATTGAGATAATGGCGATGGATAGCGATTTTAAAATTTCAGTATTTCAGAAGTTTAGAATTTAATCTATGCTATGGATTTTATTGACAGAATTTTAACTGATCATAGACTTATCCATCGCGATATAGGGATTTCATTATAATCTTAGTATGTATCTTTGAAAGAGAAAAAATTGCGCAAACTGTCGAACAGTTATGTAATCACAGCTGATATGGCAAAAATATCCGAAAAAGATCGCACGGGGTAATCAATCTGCGAAGTAAGTAAAATCAATTATCAAGTGGATGGAATCTATCAATAAACAAGTAAAATTATTCATTGCAAAGCAAGCAAAATCGATCTGTAAGTGGGTAGATCAAGCTTAAAACTAACTCGAAGTAGCCTTTAAATAAGCTAAATTGCAAGCAAGATAAATTTTAAGTAGGCATATTGTAAGAAAGTAAAATTTTAGATGAGATAAGTGGGATAAATCGATTTCAAATCATCGTAGAAGTTGGATGACGATCCTAATTTAAAGCCCCATTTTTCCGGGATTTAAGATACCTTTTGGATCGAACGCCCTTTTGATTGCGCGAAATAGCTCCATCTCTACTGCGCTAAAAGCTAGTGGCATAAATTCCGCCTTACTTAGTCCGATGCCGTGCTCGCCGCTGAGCGTACCGCCAAGATCAACTGCAGCTTTGAAAATTTCGGTGATTGCGTCATGTCCGCGTCGCACCTGAGCTTCATCTTTTTTGTCGGCGACCATGACGTTGGTGTGGACATTGCCGTCGCCCGTGTGCCCGAAGCAGGGCACGCGCACGCCGTATTTATCGCCGATGCGCGCGATACGGCGCAGTAGCTCGGGCAGCTGCGAGCGCGGGACGGTGATGTCCTCATTTAGCTTAAGCGTGCCGTAGATATTGATCGCCTGCGAGCAGTTGCGCCTCGCAAACCAAATGCCCGCACGCTCCTCTTCGCTTTCTGCGATGCGGAAGTCGCTTGCGCCGTTTTGAACGAAAATTTCTTTTATGAGCGCGAGCTCCTCCAAAAGCATTGCTTCTAAATTGCCGTCTGTTTCGCAGATCAAAATCGCGCCCGCGCCCTTCGGCAAGCCTTTGTGAAATTTCTCCTCGACCGCGGCTATGCACAGCGCGTCTAAAAATTCCATCGCCACGGGCGTGATACCGGCTGCCATCGTCTTATACACGGCATTCATTGCTGCATCTACGCTAGGAAAGACGCCCATCGCGGTCTTTTTAAGCTTTGGCATCGGGATTAGTTTGAGCGTGATTTCGGTGATGACGGCAAGCGCGCCTTCGCTTGCGATTAAAATTCCTACCACGTTGAAGCCTGCGACATCTTTGATAGTGCGTTTGCCCGCTCGGATCACCTCTCCATTAGGCAGTACCGCACGCAGTGCCATTACATAGTCTTTGGTGATGCCGTATTTTGCGGCGCGCATACCGCCGGAGTTTTCGGCGACATTGCCTCCTAGCGTGGAATAATCCTGGCTTGCGGGATCGGGCGGATAAAAAAGCCCGCGCGCTGCGGCTGCTTTTTGCAGATCGATATTTATGCAGCCGGGTTGGACTACGGCGAGTAGATTTTGCATGTCGATTTCTAGAATTTTATTCATATGTTTTTCAAATGCCAAAATCACTCCGCCGTTTGCGGCTAAAGATCCACCCGTAAAACCGCTACCTGCGCCTCTTGGAACTACAGGGATTAAATTTTCGTTGCAGAATTTTAAAATTTGACTGACATCGTCCTCACTTCGCGGGAAAAGCACGCCGTCCGGCAGGCAGCGTCTTTTCGTCGCGTCGTAGCAGTATGC
>CAURFS010000045.1:0-10630 GCA_963523845.1 uncultured Campylobacter sp.
CCCTGGCGGCGAGATCGCAAACGAGCTGAAAAACGAAGAGGGCGTGCTGATGTGCGAAGTGGACGCGGACGAGATCGCTGCGGCGCGCGGGCTGTGGAAATTCCGCAAAAATCTAGTCAGCAGGGGGCTTTTATGAACTACTTTCACAGACAGATCCAGCTTTGGGGTGAGCAGACGCAGCGCGCGCTTGCGGACAAGCGCATCCTGATCATCGGCGCGGGCGGGCTTGGAAGCAGCCTTTCTTACGCTCTGGGCGCAAGCGGTATCGGGCGAATCAGCGTCGTGGATTTCGACACGGTGGCGCTTCACAACATCCACAGGCAAATTTTATTCACGCTCGCAGACGAGGGCAAATTTAAAGCGGATGTTTTTAAAAGTCGTGCAGAAAGCCGCTACGACGGCGTGAGCGTCGAGGTGCATAAGAGCCGCGCGGAGGAATTTTTCGCTAGCGCGATAGGCGCGGGCGAGAAATTTGATCTGATTTTAGATGCGACCGACAATCTCGCTACGCGCGCGCAGATCGATGCCTTTGCTAAGCAAATAGGCGTACCGTGGGTGTTTGCGTCGGTGGACAGCTGGCAGTGCCAAGTCTGCTTCGTGCAGAATGCGGATTTTAAATTTTTCCCGAGCCTAAACGCGACGCCTGCGGGCATAACGGCTGCGATCGTGATGTTTGCGGCGAGCTTTGAGGCAAACCTCGCTCTGCGCTACCTAGCGGGGCTCGAGGTCGAAAAAGACCTGCTTTACTACGCGAACTTTTTTGGCGGCGAGCTCGAAGTTAGGAAGATAAAATTGTAGTTTTGGCTCGGGCTAGTTTAAATTTAAGCCCGAGCTTGTGGGTTTTTACTGCATGGCGCGAAACGGCGTTTAAAATTTTGAACTTAAATTAAAGAGCCAAATTTAAAATTCTAAATTTAATCGCTTTAAGCCTATTTTTGATAAAATTTCAATGATTTCGAATTTATTTTAATACCGCAAGTACGCGACTTCTCATCTAAATTTAAATGAGCTTAGTTTATCTTTTTTATCCCCCTCAATTAATAAATTTTGTAATCCCCAAATCCTAAGCATTTCACATTAGGATTGCTTATATCATATATCTGCCTTATGCTGCATGCCTCATCCCATGTAATATTAGGATCTTTTAATCTCTTTGAATAATATTCTTTTTGCGTCATATTTTCATCTTTTAAAAATGCGTTTCTACCTTGTGCAATAATACCCCTGTAATGTTGTATGGCATGCAGATATCCTATTAAGGTCTTAGTATCGAAAATATCACTCTGATTAGAAAGTTCCGCTTCTGAAGTTTTTTCCGTATTCGCAGAATACGCATCTAAATTTACTACGCTCTCTGCGTTACTTTCTCCGCAAAATTTTCTATAAAGATTTAAAATCTGATCCATTTCGATGAGGCGGTATTTTTCTATAGTATATGGCTTTCTTCTTATTGCGTGATCTTTTTGCATCTTCTCTTCGCCATTCCGGTAACCGTATTTTTCTATATAGCTGCTTTTTATAAAAGTCTCTTTTTCGTGATCTATACCATACGCGGCATTGTATAGCGCATTAGCTCGCAAATCTTCCAATTCCAAAAGCGATTCTTTGCATTCTTTATATTTTTCTCGTCTGAAATATTCACTTGGCTGAACGGATACATCGTATTTAAGCAGTAAATCAAGCATCTTCTCGTAATCATTCATATAAATTAATAATCCATATGGCGTAGCTTTAAACATAGCCTCCTCCAATCGAGGTCTCGGATAATTTTCTATTTCCTTTTCATACCACTCCGTTAAAATTTTTGTAAAGTTATCGTCCTGTTTGATAGTGCCGTCTAAACCGACCTTGGTATATTTATAGGGTCTATATCCGCTTTCTAAAACTATTTTTACCATTTCTAAGGAATTATCGTCTATGATATATCCGAAAGGGTCGCTCGGATCCCTCGGTCCCTTACTATTATATATGAAAGGGCGATCGTTTTTATATTTTATTATTGCTTTATCACCGTCTATTATCGTATGATCATATTTTCCTTTAACCCACGCCACTTGTACCGCCTTCACCTCTTCAAATTTAACCCCGTTATCCAGTAATAGTTTTGCCGTTTTGGTGGAGTTATTTTCTATCGCATAGGCTAGCGGACTAAGTTTATATCTGTCCTTATGCCTCATATCCGCCCCTAGCTTTATAAGCTCTTTAGCGGTATTTTCATCGTCGTAAAACGCGCTATAAATAAGCGGGCTAGTGCCTGCATGCATCTGTAAATTTACGCTTAGATTATTGTCTTTTAAAAAATTTAAAACGCCTTTAGTATCTTTAGCTTTGAGCATTAAGCGAAGCTTTTTTAAAGTAGCGTTTTCTTCCCAATGAGAATTCGTATATTCTGCCTCATCGTCAATATCCCAATAGCGAAACGCAAAGCTATCGACCTCTTCTTGGCTTACGTATTTGCTAAGGCCTGGCACTTTTGAGACATTGGTATCTGAAGTAACGGTGAAATGGGTTTGTTTGCGCTCCGTAAGACCCGATCTTTCGGCTAACAGATACAGCGCGCATACGACCACCACGCAGATAGCATAAATAAACCGAAGTTTGAAGTCTTTCAAAATTTTCCTCCCCTTTAACAAAACATCATTTTGCTATTTTCGAGCGCATTATAGCCCAGATTAAATTAAACCGAAATTTTACATGGCGGACGGGTAAAATTTTATATAAATTTAGCCCGCAAGCCTTGAAATTCGAGCAAATTTAGAAGATAAATGCGTATTTAGAATTTTAAAGCTCTATCCCAGATCTTGCAACAGATCCGCCAAACTCACGCTGGATAGGGATTTTTTAAAATCATTCTGAATACGAGCAAATCGCGGCGCGAGTACCGCCTCGATCTTGCCGCCCACGGGGCAGGCGCTAGGCGAGCCTTTGTGCAGGCGAAACATCGCGTCCTCCTCGCTCACCGCCTCGTAAATGTCTAAAAGCGTGATGAGCCGCGCGTCGCGAGCCAGCGTGATACCGCCCACGCCCGCGGTCGTGAGTACTAGGGCTGCGTTTTTCAGCTGCGAGATCAGCTTGCGCGCGATGGCGGGGTTTATCCCCGAGCTTGCGGCGACGAAATCGCCCGTAACCTTCTCCTCGCGAAAATACGCGACGCAAAGCATGATGTGAACGGCGAGTGAAAATTTGATACCTACCTGCATTTCGCTCCTTGATTTGGATCTGAGTTTTAGAATTTAAGCGAAATTTTCCTTAAACTCGGCCGCTAAATTTCAGATCGCGCTAAAATTTAATCCACCAAGCGATTTTCCTAAAATTCTAACCTTAAATTTAATCGTGTCTAAATTTTATCAGCCAAACGATCTTTCTAAAATTCGGATATTAAATTTTAATCGCTCCGAAATTTCATCTGTTAGGCTATTTTTTTAAAATTTAGATGTTAATTTTAATCGCGCCTAAATTTCATCCGCGACATAGCAGGCCTCGCGCCACTGATACCGATAGCGCGACCATACCAGCTGCACGTCGCTACTACTTCGCTGCTACATTATTTTTGCCGACATTGTCGCTGTCGCTGCTGCCGCTACCAATTCCTTATATTTACAGCAGATTGCTATTGCTGCTTGCCGCTACGCTACCATCGCTCATTATCTTTACGGCTGTTATTGCAGTCGCCGCAGCGCCATTCATTATATTCTTGCTGCCGCCCGCTGCGATACGGCTGCTACTAATGCCGCCCGCGCCGCTGTCGCCTACCATCATTGCAGCCGCTACCGCTGCTCATTGCCACTGCTGCCGTTGTCGCGAATACAATCGCTGCTATCGCCACCGCCGCTATTATTCGAATACAATCACTACCGATGCTCCGCAATGCAATCGCCGCTGCCATTAGCACCGCGGTCGCCGCTACCGTTTCCGTTAAATTTTAAATTTTAGCTTGAGTTTGCCCCGCCGCTAAATTTCAATTTCAAGCCGTAGCTCGCTCTAAATTTTAATTCAAATATAGGCTCTGTCCTGGCGCTAAATTTTGATTTAAAGCCCTAGCTTGCTTTGCCGATAAATTTTAAATTTGCGTTCAAATTTTACCGCGCTAAACGACTTAAAATTTACGTTAGAATTTTGCCGTGCCGCGCGGTTAAAATTTACACGCGGCAAAGCCGCATTATTCGCCGACTGCCGTGAACGGCTTGCCGATAAATTTTTGAGCCCCGATCTCATCTATTACGGCGAGCGCGAGGTCTGCGTAGCCGATGTAGCTTTTGCCCTTGCCGTTTAGGATCAGCTCGTCGCCTCCAAGGACGTATGAGCCTGTGCGAGCGGCGTTTGCGTCGTATTCCGCGGCAGGGATCACGTAGGTCCAGATCAAATCTTTGCTCGCTTTTAGCACCTCGTAGCTCGCCGCAGTCGCCTCGGCTACGCCCATATACTCAGCCGGGAAGCTCGGAGTATCCATCAAGCGCGTCTTGCGTGAAGCGTCTGTGTATAACACGCCCGCGCCGCCGATGACGAAAAGTCTCGTCTGCGTGCCGCTTAGCAGCTCCGCGATGTGCTGCGTCATTTTCGCGTGAAGCGGGAAGGTCTGCGGCGTCCATGCAGCGATCGCGCTGATGACGACGTCAAAGCCCACTAGATCGGCCTTGCCAAGCTCAAAAACGTCTTTATAAACGACTTTTACGTCGCTGTTTTTATACTCTTTGTTTCGCACGATCTCTGTGACGTCGTAGCCCTGCTTTAGCGCCTCCGCAACTAGCGCGCTACCTGATTTTCCGTTTGCTCCGATGATTGCTACTTTTTTCATTTTTTATCCTTTAAATTTAGATTTTTGTTTGCTCACACAGCCGCCTATCGCTGCTGCAAGCCAATTTAGTTGCCGCCGCGGCTGATATACTCTCTCATATGACCACCTATCGTCGCCATCGCAGCCGATGCGCCCGCCACACAGGGCGCCGTTTTGCGCGCCGCGATTTTTAAAATTTGCTTTGCCGCGCGCTTATCTTGCGAAATTTTACAGCCAGCTTGGCTTTACGTCCTCGTTTATCACGCCGTCACTCATCGTATACTGCTCCAGGCTGCCGCGTTTGGCTTGGATACAGATAAACTTCATCCCCTGCGCGCCCGCCTTGAAGCACCTTTTGCCGTCCGGATCGATGCGGATCGCGTCGCCCTCACCCACCGCCTTCTCCTCGCCGTCTATAAAGAGCGTGCCGCCGCCTTTTAGCACCAAGTAAAGCTCCTCGTTTTGCTTGTGCGAATGCACGAACGGCACGCTCGCGTTTGCGGGAAGTTCGTTGATAGAGAGCTCACAGCCGCTTAAGCCTAGAGCTTCTTTTAGCTCGACTCTCGGTTCGTTTTTCGTTGAAACGATTTTGTAGTTTGACATCTTTTTCTCCTTAGATTTTTGTTGTAATGCTATAACTTACAACCTATGAGCGAAGTATAATAAAATTTTGTTGTATTGTCAAGAGTTGCAGCAAAAATTCCATATTTTAACGCGAGTTTTAAAATCAGCTAAAATCCGCGCGATTTTAAACAAAGGAATTTTATGCAAAATAGCGCATTTAAGGCGTTTGCGATCAGCCCCAGCGACGCACCGAGGCTGATAAAGGAGTTTAGCAAACTAAAAGACATCGGCAAGCGCACAAGCGCCGAGCCAGAAGGTGATATGGATAAAATTTAAGCGCTTTTTTATGGTATAATGTACCTAAAATTTTCCGAAAAACGAGGTCAAAATGCACGAAAATCACGCCCATTGCGCGCATTCGCACGCGTCAAATAAAACCGTTTTGAGAAATTCCTTCCTTATTATATCCGCTTTTATGCTAATCGAGGTTGCGGGCGGCTTGGCGACGAACTCGCTCGCCCTGCTCTCAGACGCCGGGCACATGCTATCAGACGCTGCGGCGCTCGGGCTTTCGCTGTTTGCGTTTAAATTCGGCGAACGCAAGGGCAACCTGCAAAAGACTTTCGGATACAGGCGGATCGAAATTTTAGCCGCGACGATAAACGCTGTCACACTCATCGTCATCGCCGTTTTTATCGTTATCGAAGCGACGCGGCGCCTGCAAAACCCGCCAGAAGTAGCCACCACGGGCATGCTCGCTATCAGCACGCTGGGACTTGCTGTAAACATCGTCGTGGCGCTATACATGCTGCGCGGCGGCGATGTGAGAGAAAACGTCAATATGCGCGGCGCCTATGCGCACGTACTCGGCGACGCCCTGGGCTCGGTGGGCGCGATCACGGCGGCACTGCTGATGATGTGCTTTGACTGGGGCTGGGCGGACGCGGCGGCTAGTGTTTTGACTGCGCTGCTCATCGTAAAAAGCGGCTGGGGTGTGCTAAAAGACAGCCTAAACATTCTAATGGAGGGCTCGCCAAAGGGCGTGAGCCTGGACTCGCTCGTCGCGCAGATCAGAGGCGTGGACGGCGTGCTTTCGGTGCACGACCTGCACGTATGGAGCATCACTAGCGGCGCAAACGCGCTCACGGCTCATATCGTGATCAGCGGCGAGCTGTGCGTGCGCGAGGCGGAGCAGATCTTGCGCGAAATATCGCACGAAATGGAGCATCTGGGCATCACGCACACGACCTTGCAGCTTGAGAGCAGCAACAACGAATGCGCTGACGAGCTCATCTGCGAAGTAAGGTCAAGCGACGTGGGCGGACATTTGGGGCATAGTCATTAAATTTTGGATTTGGAATTTTGCTTGATCTGAAATTTAAAATTTGGTTCGATTTTTAAATTTTAAATTTTGCCCGCGCCATAGAATTTAGGAATTTTAAAAATTTTACGCTCGTTGTGAAATTTTAAATCCTTTCGTATGGTGAAATTTTAAAATTCCGCTATGCAGACGCCGTTTCAAAATCAGGCGCCGTGCGTGCAAAAATCGTAAATTTTACGCAGCGGGTCGGTGCATCATTCAAAACGGTGTCTATACGCGTTTGTAAAATTTTAAATTTGACGGAAAAGGCAGGCTAGCAAATGCAGCGAAATTTATCGGACGGCACGGAGTGGTTTTAATTTAGCCAAATGCCTTTCATTTTAATAGCGCTGAAATGACATAGCGCGCTACATTTTTAATTTAGCCAGCATACCGCGCTTCTAAATTTAAAAATTCCGCGCCGCAAATTGAGCTGTAAATTGAGCCGCAAATTTAAACTACTCTCAAAATTTGCCTAAATTTCACTCATCAAATTTTCCTGCCGATTTGAGCCGGCTAAAAGCAAATTTGACGTATAATCTCGCGAAATTTCAGGGAGCCAAGGTGCGCAAAAACATAAAATACTTAATTTACAAGTTTCTTTTAGGTAATGTCTTTTTGGCAGTTTTTTTGATTTCATTTTACGTTGCTTCATTGCACCTCTCAAAACTTTTAAATGTTAATATAATAGGCCTTTTGAAGGGCTATTTTTTATTCCCGGGCGATATTCGTCTACCTTTTACGACGGTAATTCTTGAGTTATTTTCCTTCTATATCAGTAGCAGTTTGAGCGATTTTTACGTCAAAGGCATCGATCGCAAGCTCAATATTATATTTTTCATCGCCTTTGCAACGATAGGAATTTTAGCCCTTACCGCCATCATTCTTATCGCGATGTTCGGTTTTATGATATATGGTATGGATTTAGATAAAAAATTAGTAGCGATTTTATCCGCCGCGGCATTATTCATGGGCATCTGCTCAACGGTATATTTATTTCGCAAAAGCGATTACGAGCTCGGTAAATTTTTACAAATCATCAGCCGAAAAAGAAGCGGGGAGATCGATAAAAAGCTATTCCCTATCTTGCTGCTTATTATATCCGCAACTTGGTTGGGTCTTATCTTTTTTGCATCTAGATAAAGCTAAATGCCCAGTTTAAATTTCGTCCGTAAGCGTAAATTTCATAGACGTAGATCACCCGCACGGCGCGACGGAATTTTAAGCACGGAATACTTTTTTATTAAAATTTAAACCTACGCATTATAATTGCAGGAATTAAAAAGGACGGCAATCAGTTATGAAAAGAGATATATTAATCGCGGTTTTAGGCTTACTTTGCGCCTTTATAGATATTAATTACATAGGTTTTCTTATCGCATTAAATTTGATAGTAGTCTTGGTTTGCGCCGCTTTTCCTTTTATGAAAAAGAACTATATATTTTTTCTACTGCTTATCGTAAATTTAGCTTTGTATTTTAACGCTATAGACACCCCTTTTGAAAAGCCCGAGCTTTGGACTTATAGCATACCTGCGCTGGCAAATGCGACATATGTATTAGTAGCGCTAGTTTATGCTTCGGGATTTGTCGCTTTTGTCCCGCTTGCAGCATATATCTATTTTTTATATTCGCTCTGTGTCGTTGCCTGCGGCATACGTGAGAAATTTCAAAGCTTACGCTAAATTTGCGATCAAAATTTTAAGCTGCTATTGCGTATAATTTCGCAGAATTTTAAGGATTGCGTATGAAAATATATTTTTATAAATTACTTCTAGGCATCTTACTGACGGGCGTATTCTCATTCTCGCTCGGCTTTACTTTATTACGCGTAGGTATGGTTTTTGACATGCCTTTTTTGTATTATGCTCCCTTAGATGTTCAGATCGCAAAAGCTATCCTAACGATAATTTTAGCATTTTATATTGCCGATAAAATTATCGACTTTCGCATTTTAGGCATCGATTGCGAGCTAAATTTCATATTTTTCATCGCCTTTGCGACGATAGGCATATTTATCGTAAGCGTACTATCGTTTTTTATGATCTTCGGTATATTCGTATGGCAAAAGTCAAATGCGGCATTTTCAGCAATGTGTCTATTTTTAGGGATAATTTGGACAGCTCGGCTATTTAGGAATAGCGAATACGAACTTGGGAAATTTTTGCAAAATTGCAGTATCAAAAAATACTCTAAAATTGACAAAGCACTATTGATCGTACTGCTTATAATCGCGTTCTTTGTGATTATACCGATACTATGTTTAGATATTTAAAGTCGCTACTGCTTTTTACCAGGCAAACACAAGATTTTGATTAAAATACTATTTCTGCAGTTACAGTACTGTCTTGCTCTACTTTAAAATTTTAAACCAGCCGTAGAATTCGTTCGCTTCCAGATGCGGATCACCTGCGCTGGAGATGAAAAGCGGCTGTAGCGCAGCATTTGCTCTAAAATTTCCCGCGTTCCTCATCTGAGAGCTGTAAAAAATAAGCGCATGGCTCGCAAACTGCGCAAACTCGTCAAACGAACTCGCACCCGCTTCTATCATCGTGATTTTTGCGTCCGCAGGCAGCGAGCGCGAGACCTCCACCTTGCGCCCTGCGACGCCGAAAAGCGGAATGCTCGCATCAAAATCCGAAAGTGCGCGGCGCGAGCGGATCCACACATCTGGCGAGCGTAGCTTTAAATTTTGTGGCGTAACGCGCGCATCTGGCGTCAACATATCAGCACTGCCCACCAAAGCGCTAATTTCATCAAATTTAGCCGCACGCACGTCCAGCGTCGGTCTGTCGGCGCGCACGGTCTGCCCGCCTACGCCTACGTAATCGCATACGCCGCGCAGCTCGTGCACGAACGCGCGCTGTTTCTCGCTGCCGATCCGCCCAAGCACCGCGCCGTTTAGCGTGGCGTTGATTTTGATGAAGCAAAAGCCGACCTCGCGTGCCAGACAAAACGGCTCCGCAAGTTCCGCCGCCGCGGCATGGCAAACGTCAAATTTCACCTCTATGCCCCCGCGGCGTAAAATTTCCGCGCCGCCCGCAGCCTGCGCGTTTGTATCGCGCGCGCCGATTACCACGCGCGATAGTCCAAGCTCCGCCAAAAGCTCGGCACAAGACGGGGTCTTGCCGCGGTGCGCGCAGGGCTCGAGCGTGACGTAGGCGCAAGCGCCGCGCAAAAGCCCGCCGTGGCGGTTTAAGATGAAATCATAGGTAAAGCTCGGCTGCAAAAGTGCGCTTTTCAGAGCCTTTGTGTTTTGAAATTTAACGCCGAATTTGCGGGCATATTTACGAGCGAAATCCTGCGCGAAATTTGCGTCCAGATCGCACAGCGCGGCGAAAACGGCGTTTGCCTCAGCATGCAAAAAGCCCGCCTTTTTGTGCGCGCCTATGCCAAGAACCCTGCCGCCCCTGTCCAGAAGCACGCAGCCCACGGCGGGGTTGGGTAGCGTCAGAGCCTGATAGCGCCACGCAGCCCGCAGCGCCAAATCCATGTAAAATTCGTCGTTCATACAAAATCCAAAATTTAAATTGTCCCGCTCTGCCACGATCGCTTAGCCAAATTGCGGCTAGTCGGCAACCTTCTCTGCCCGCAACGGATCACGCCTCGGACGCAACCCGCTTGCCCGCCTACGCTCGCCCGTGACGTACCGATTCGCGACTCACGTTCCAAATACATTTGCTGCTGCAAGCCTCGCTTTAAGCGCCAAATAAATTTATCGGAACTTGCAAGCCGCGCGCCGTATGTGTAGGAGCAAGATTCCGCGCGGGAACAAAACTGCGAAATCTTACCACAGGTTTTAGAATTTTATCCTAAATCGTAAATTTTGCGGCGTCCGTTTCGCGCACCAAAATTTTCGCCTATCGTGCAAATGAGCGTCTACCGATAGCGCGCGCAAACGCCGATTTTGCGAAGTAAAATTTTAACGAAGCG
>CAURFS010000046.1:0-10619 GCA_963523845.1 uncultured Campylobacter sp.
GTGCGCGGAAGCGAGATATCAAAGCTTTTGTATTTATAGACGAAGTAACTTTTACCGACGCCCTGTGCGCCGAAGTCTTGCATAATTTGCTCGAAGCGACGCGGACCCACATCATAAAGCTCCACATCCACATCAGCGCTCGCCCGCCCCAAAAAATGATCGCGCACGCAGCCGCCTACCAGATATATGCGTGAGCTAAATTTTTTAAGATAATCTAAAAGTGCGATGAAATCGTCATTTTGATAGATTTTCAAGTCGGTTTTCGATACTTGCAAGCAAAAATTCCATAAATTTTAAATTTAGCTCCACACACGCGTTCAAATCGCCCTTCTCAAAAGCGTTCAGCCCCTCAAAAAGCACTAAAATCCGCTCTTTTATCGCGCTCAAAAACTCCGCCTCGCTTGAAATTTTAAAATCTGCATTTGCGAGATATTTTGATTTGTAGCCCGCTTGTCTCGCAACCCCGAGATGTCGCACTGCTTCAGGATGGCACGTGGCGGAATTTTTAGCACCAGAAGAAGCAAGACTTCCCGCTTGCATATCCTGCGCGGCAGAATTACGAAGCTGCGGCGTGGCGAGCTCATCGTCTCGCGCCTCAGGCATAGTAAAATTCTGTGGCTGTGAAACGAAATTTTGCTGCTGCGCGGCAGCATTGCGGATATTTAGTGCGGCGGAATTTTGAGCTTGAAGCGACGCTAAATCCTGCTTTTTAGAATGCGCTGTGCTGAAATAATCGTCAACTTCGTTTTCTTTAAAATCAGAGCCAGGCCCAAAATCGTCATTGCGAAGTTCCTTAAAATGCGCACCTAAAATACGAGGCGTCAAATCTTGCTCGCTTTGAGAGTCGTCATCCGTAGAATTTAGCGCTAATTCAAAATCTTTACTTTCGGCAGAGCTTTGCGCCATGCTTGCGTCCCTGCTTTGCGGCGAAACAAACCCACTCATATCGCTACCTAGACTATCGTAAATTTCACCTGCGATGCCTGATAAATCACGAAAGCTTTCGTCAAATTTTGCGGTGGAGCTTTTTAAAATTTCATCATTTGTTAAGGTAGTATTTGCGGAATTTTTGCTACTTGCAGAAGTGGAATTTATAAAATTTTCTCCATTTAAAGAGACGGAGGCCACGGAATTTTGACCACCTGCAAGATCAAAATTTTTAAAATTCTCCTCGCCTGAAAAAGTAAAATTTTCATCTTTTACGGCAGATTTTTTTAAAGTAGCGTCCGCTGCAAATTCCGCGCTGCTAGGCGCAGAGCTCTTACTCGCCATGGAACTTGAACGATAACGATCTAGGGCGAAATTTAAAGCGTCCGATGAAACAAAGCGCGAAGTGGAATTTTTAGTATCTAAGGAAGTGAAATTTTGCGCGTTTGATGAAGCGATATCCGGTGCAGATGTGGAATTTAAGGCGCCAGATGCAATGGGATCTGGCGTAAAAGAAGCGGGGCTTAAAGCATCCTGCGAAGCCTGTGCTTCTGCTTCAGCGCCGTTTGCATTCACAGCCCCCTCTTGCTGCACCGCCAAATCTTGCACGCGCTTTTGTGCTTTCATCTCATTTACTGCTTCGATGATATCTTCCAGTTCATTTTCATACATCAATTAGCCACCTCTTAAATTCCGCTTGTTTGCGCGCATCGACGCTAAAAAAGCGCTCCAGCATCGCCATATTGACGCCCGAGCTTACCCGATGATTTAAATTTAGCCGCGCAAAAAGCACTGCCGTATCGCCATCTTGCGGATTATCGCGTAAAATACCGCGACAAATCCGCATTGCGCCGTAGATATCGCCTTTTTTCTCAAGCTCCATAGCGTATGCTAGCGCACCATTCAAAGCTGGCTCCTAAGCCTTAGCCGCGTAATCTGCGATGATCGAGCCGATCTCTGCAGTCGAGCAAATTTCTTTGGCGTCGTACTGCGCGATATCCTTGGTGCGGTATCCGTCGCGAAGCACGGCGCGTACGGCAAGCTCGATCGCCGCCGCGGCTTCATTCTCGCCGAATGCGTATTTTAACATCATCGCAGCGCTTAAGATCGTAGCGATCGGGTTTGCGATACCCTGCCCCGCGATGTCGGGCGCGCTGCCGTGAATCGGCTCGTAAATTCCCACCTTGCCGCCGATACTCGCACTCGGAAGCAGCCCGATCGAGCCGCAGATCATGCTCGCCTCATCGCTTAAAATATCGCCGAATAAATTCTCGGTCAAAATCACGTCGAACTGCGCGGGCGCCCGCACGAGCTGCATCGCGGCGTTATCGACGTACATAAACTCCAAATTTATCCCCGCATAATTTTTGGCTAGCTCGCTTACGACCTCGCGCCACAGCTGGCTTGTTTCAAGCACGTTGGCCTTATCTACGAGCGTTATCTTTTTGTTTCGCAAAAGCGCAGCCTCAAAGGCAACTTTTGCGACGCGCTCGATCTCAGAGACGTTGTAGCACATCGTATTTAGCGCGTCCTTTTCGTTTTTTGCGCGCGGCTGTCCGAAATAAATCCCGCCCGTAAGCTCGCGCACCACCATTATATCGACGCCTTTTATGATCTCAGGCTTTAGCGTCGAAGCGTTTATCAGCTCATCAAAAATCATCGCAGGGCGCAGGTTTGCAAACGCTCCAAGCTCTTTGCGGATTTTCAGTAGCCCGCTTTCAGGTCGCAGTTCGCGCGGCAAGCCGTCCCATTTAGCGCCACCGATCGCACCGAAAAGCACCGCATCGCTCGATTTAGCGGTATTTAGCGTTTCATCCGGAAGCGGAACGCCCATAATGTCAATCGCCGCGCCGCCCATTAAGCGGTAGTCAAAATTTAGCTCAAAATTAAATTTATGGCTTACGGCATCGAGCACTTTTATCGCTTCTTCGATGATCTCAGGGCCGATTCCGTCGCCTTTTATCACGCATATGTCGTATTTTTTCATCTAAATTCCTTACAAGTTTATCTTTGTTTTTGCATAATTTATCGCTCCGCCGGCGTCGAGGAGCTTTTGCATAAACTCCGGTATCGCGGCGAATTTATACTGAGTTTTTTGAGTTAAATTTTTAATTATGCCGCCCTTTAGATCGATGCTAAGCTCGTCGCCTTGAGCGATCTTTTCCGTCTCGTCGCATTCGAGGATCAAAAAGCCCGTATTGAAGCTGTTTCGATAAAAAATCCTAGCGAAGTTTTTTGCGATCACGCATGAAATTCCGGCGGCCTTAAGCGCCATCGGTGCGTGCTCGCGCGAGCTGCCGCAGCCGAAATTTTTCCCCGCTACGATGATGTCGCCGCGAGCGATTTTGGACGAAAAATCCTTGTCCGCATCCTCCATAATGTGCGTCGCAAGCACTGCTGCGTCGGAGGTATTTAGGTAGCGCGCCGCGATAATAATGTCGGTGTCGATATCATCGCCGAATTTCCATACTTTTGCCATATTTCCGCCTTAAATTTTAAAATAGATGCGCGATTTTACCGATAAATTTATTAAAATCCGCTCAATCGCTCCGATATAAGGGTGGAATTCCTCGCTTAAAATTTAGGGCTAAATTTAAACGCAAGAGCGCAGAGATGGAAAGTGCGGAGGCGTTAAATTTTAAATCGGCGGCGTAAAGGAGGCGGAATTTCGGCGCGCTAATTTTCGTCTTGCGAACGCGGAATTTTAGAGAGCAGCCTTAAATTTAGCTAAAAATATAACCTAAATTCTAAAATTTAGCCTAATTTCTAGAATTTCAAAAATTATTGAATTTAGATAGTTTGCGCCGTATATAAGCGAAAATAAAGAGCGTTTCGGTATAATTCGATTTTCCAAAACCAAATACACAACGACAGAAGGAGATTTTATGGCGAGCCCAAAAGACGCCCTAAGCCCCATCGAGCAATTTTTCGACGACAATCAAAAAAGCTACATCACCTACGAAAGACTGATAAAATTTTTTGACAAGGCTCCCACCGCAACGGCCGTTAAGAAGGTCGAAGCGCTTACGAAAAAATTCGACGTCGAGCTGATCTCCGCCGCAGAAATCTCCAAAATCAAAAATTTAGAGGACGCGAAGCTCAAAGAAGCCACGCAAAAAAAGCTGCTGGACGAGGGTTGGGACGAGGAGTTTGACCTATCCAGCGACGTCGAGCTTTTGGAGTGGAGCCGTTCGGACAGCCCGGTGCGGATGTATCTGCGCGAAATGGGACAGATCCCGCTGCTGACCAAAGAAGAGGAGATCGAGATCAGCAAAAAAATCGAGCTCGGCGAGGACATCATCATCGACGCGTTTTGCTCGGTGCCATACTTAATAGACTTCATTTTAGATTATAAAGAGCCGCTCATCAACCGCGAGCGCCGCGTCAAGGAGCTTTTCAAGAGCTTTGACGACAGCGACGAGGAGAGTGAAGATGAGGACGAAGAGGAGTTGTCGGAGGAGGATTATGACGACGAGGAGGATGAGGAAAGTGCGGACGAGGCGAAGCAAAGGCGCTCTAGAAAGAACGATAAGCGCGCTCTAAAGGTCATCGAAAGCTTCAAGGCTCTCGAAAAAGCCAAAAAGGACTGGATGAAATTTGCCGAGAAAAACGCCGAGGCAATCAAGGAGAGCAAGGGAATTTTATCGAAGCTAAACTTGGCGTTTAAAAAGAAAATTTTAAAAGAAAAGCTCATGGATCTGGGGCCAACCAGCAAGCTCATCACCGAGATCGTAAAATCAATGGAGACCGCGCTAAAAAGCGACGAAGGCTTTGAAAAGGAGCTCAAGCGCCTGGAATACAAGCTGCCGATGTTTAGCGCCGAACTGCGCGAAAACCACAAAAAAATTCTAAAAGATATCACAAGGCTTAGCAAAGACGACATCATCGCGCGCGTGCCGGAAGCTACGATGGTCTCGACCTACGTCGATATAAAAAAGCTCTTTTTAACAAAAGAAGCGAGCAAAAAAAGCTTCAACCTCGAGCCCGAGCGGCTGAAAGAAATTTTAGAGCAGATCAAGCGCGGCAAGCGCATCAGCGACAATGCAAAGGCGCGCATGGCGAAGTCCAACCTGCGCCTGGTCGTCTCCATCGCCAAGCGCTACACCAACCGCGGACTGCCGTTTTTAGACCTCATCCAGGAGGGCAACATCGGGCTCATGAAGGCGGTGGATAAATTTGAATACAAGCGCGGCTATAAATTTTCGACATACGCGACGTGGTGGATCCGCCAAGCGATATCGCGCGCCATCGCCGATCAAGCTCGCACGATCCGCATCCCGATCCATATGATCGAGACGATAAATCGAATTAATAAAATCACGCGCAAATATATGCAAGAAGGCGGCAAGGAGCCCGATATCAACGTCATCGCGCAAGAGGTGGGCCTTAGCGTCGATAAGGTAAAGCAGGTCATCAAAATCACAAAGGAGCCGATCAGCCTAGAAGCGCCGATCGGAAACGAGGACGACGGCAAATTCGGCGATTTCGTAGAGGATAAAAGCTCGGTCTCACCGATCGAACAAATTTTAAAATCCGATCTAAAAGAGCAGATCGACGATATCTTAGAACAGCTCAACGATCGCGAGCGCACGGTGATCCGCATGCGATTCGGACTGCTTGACGACGAGAGCGACCGCACGCTTGAAGAGATCGG
Organism: uncultured Campylobacter sp.; assembly: GCA_963523845.1. Taxonomy (GTDB): domain Bacteria; phylum Campylobacterota; class Campylobacteria; order Campylobacterales; family Campylobacteraceae; genus Campylobacter_B. The sequence goes on from CAURFS010000046.1 coordinate 5,582, forward strand.
CAAGGAGCTCAACATCACTCGCGAGCGCGTCCGCCAGATCGAAAGCTCGGCGATCAAAAAGCTAAAACACCCAAAGATCGGCCGCAAACTAAAAACCTATATCGAGAGCTAGAACAAAACGCAGATATAGCGATCTAGCGACACGCCGAGGTGGCGGGGCTTTTTAAAGCGATGTTATCGCGCGTACCTGAAAAATCATAGAATTCCGTTCTAAATCCAAAGCGGAATTCTAAAAAATTTTATAAATTCTACGATTTTGCTTAGTTTGATATGCGAACCGAACTGAGTAGTGTAGGTTATTCAAGGAGACTTTATGAAAACTTTAGTAATCGTTATTTTAGACGGCTTTGCCGACTGGGAGGCTTCGCTACTGGCTCCCGCACTACGATATTTCACGGACTATAGCATCCTTTATGCCTCAACCGATAAAAACGAGAAAGTATCGTTCGGAGCTTTACGCGCAAAACATGATTTAACAATAGATGAAATTTCGCCAGATGCCGCGGCAATCGTGTTAATCGGCGCTAGAAATTCATGGCGCGAACTGCCTAGCGAAAACGCCTCAAAAATTGCTAATTTAATAGAGGAATTTAAACAACAAGGCAAGGTGGTAGGCGGTATTTGCGATGGGGCGTATTTCTTAGCGGCGGCAGGAGCGCTAAATGACTGCCATCACACCGCAAATAGCCTAGCAGACATCGTTAATTTGCCAAAATACAAAAATAAGCATGCCTTTATACAAACAAGTCGCGAAGCCGTAGTAGACGGTAAAATGATCACCGCAAACGGAAACGCATTTATTGATTTTACTATTCAAATGCTGCGCGCCTTGGGAGATATAGACGAAGCAATAATTTCCCAGTGCGAACAAATGTGGCGATAAGTAGGCAGTGCGCGTTTAGCAAATAAAATTTTGCCGAAGCAACACTCGAGCATATAAGCACAAATGAGATGCAAAAAATACTGAAAATGAAATTTTGCCGAAGCGGTACGACATCGACGCTCGCTAGGTCTAACACAATACCTTAGTTTGCATGCTTCCGTGCAAATACAGCATGGAATTTTACGCTCGTTTTGCCACTAAAATTATATACGGCGCGAGCCTAAGCCAACAGACGCTATGAAATTTAAAACAAAGTGCGCCGCCAAAGCAGTACTTCAGCACGCGCCCATCGTCGTAAGCAAAAACGACGTCTTTCCCGTCTCGCCTTTAAATTTAATGGAGCTCACCATGCCTCAATAACCCTCACACGGCGAAATTAAATAGGTCTCGTAAAGCCAAAGCTACAAAGCTTGCTTTGTACATCTCATTGTGCCACCTTATACCGCGCCCCGTTATCTCCGCCGCCTCATTATTGCGCGCCGACATACAATGCAATACTTCTAGCTTTTATAGCCCGTTTATCTATAGCCCGTTTATCACATCCCGCCACCATGATGCCTTGCCCATAATGGAACGCTTTAAAAATATGGTAGAGCCGTCTCTCTTTACTTACACTTGCTGTACCCGCAATCGCAGCACCCATAAATTTTGCCGGATTGCCGCGCTGGCAACCGCAACACTATCTAAATTTACTGCTCCGCCGTGCCGTCCCGCTCTTAAAATTTACCTTATTTAGCCAAGGATGTGCTGGATAATACGACGTCGGTATTTTCGTCTCGCTCTAAATTTACCTTCCGCCGCACCGCTAAATTTAACCGCGCCGCAAACTGCGCTTTCTAAGGTAGCTATAAACCCAAGCACCAAGCACCAAAACCGCCGCGAGGCAATACATATAAAAGGCCGCGCCGTTTTCATACTCCACGTCCTGCGCGCTAAAGATCAGCTGCGACATTTCTGGGTTTCGCGCCGCCTCGTCCGCGATCTGCGCCATCACCTCATCATCATGCACGTCTAGCGTGATCTTTCGCAGATCGATGAAATTCGTCCGCTTATCCAGATGCCTGCCGCTGCGACCCGTGACGTAAACGCTATGCGAGTAAAAATTTAGATAATAAAATCCCGCGTCGTCTTTCAAAAGCCTTTCCGAGATCTGCCGCACGGCGCCTTTAAACGGATTGTCGCCCGCCCTTTTTAGCGCGCTTAGCCGGCTGGCATCTGCGCCAAATTTATAATACACGTACCAAAGCGCGTCCTTGAGCCGACCTTCGGTACCGCTGCCGCGCGGGCGATTTAAAATTTTATCCTTGCTTAGATAAAATATGCCGTTTTTGCTCGCAAACAGCATGTATTCCTGATGCCCACTCTGAAAATTTAGCGGCGTATAGGGCTCGTTTGCAGCCTCAAACCTCTCGCCGTTCATCGGCACCGCGCCCGTAGCTGGATCAAAAAGAAACTCTATGCCCGAGTTTGGCTCCACGAGATACATCTGCTCACTAGGCGTGAAATTTAGCCTCTCGCCGTCCGCATAGACGCTGCGTCCGTCGCTTAGCCACCGATCGACCGGGCGAAAGTGCGCGGGCGAGCCGGGGCCGTCTTCGTGTATGATTTTTAGCCTTATCTGTTTTAGATTTTTTGCATCCGCACCCGCTAAAATTTTACCCTCGTAAAATACCCGCTCGCCGTCGGTGGCGACGTAAGGGCTCTCGGTCAGCGGCGAGATAGGCGCGCTAGTATCAAGTCTAGCGTATGGGTAGTTGTACTCCTGCGGCCATTTGGAGAGCCCGAACGCATGTAAAAACACTTTATAAATGTAGCTTATCGCGCCGCCCGTGCACTGCGTGACGTCCGAGCAGAAGTAGCTAACGCGTCCGTCGCTGTAGTAGCGAGAGCCGATCTTTTGCGTGCGAGCGGGATCTAGCCCCGTCATCTTGCGAGCGCCGCAAAATACGCTACTAGCGTCCATACCGACGTTTGTGTAGGAGTATCTGCCGGTATCAAGCGCGCGAAAGCTCGCCGCGTCCGCACCGCCCTCTAACTCGTAAGGAGCAAGGTTCCAAGAGCGTAGATAAATTTTGCCGCCGATGTCGTAATAATCGCTTCTGCCGATCTTTTGCGCGTCCGCGGGCAGCTCGCGCGAGCGGTCATACACCGACAGCTCATAGATAAAAACGAGCGAGACGAAGAGCGGCACGAAAAGTATCGCAAAGAGCAGCTTTAGCGCCTTTTTATCAAATTTACTTAAATTATCTGCCTTTTTCATAAGGCAATTATATATCTTGCTAGTTTAAAACGTTAGAAATTTGCGAGCGTTTGCGAGGAAAATTTTAAAATTTAGGCTGCGGTAAATTTAGCGGCGAAAGCTGCGAGTAAATTTGACGACTAGCCAAAGCTCAAATTTACCCGCAATTACGCGAAACTACGCAAGCTCCGCGCAAATTTAACTCAGTACCCGTCAAAATGCTTGGTCTTTGGCAGTACCAAATTTAGCGTAATACCGATAAGCGCGCCAAGCCCCACGCCGCTAAAGCTCATCGCGCCAAAGTCCAGCACCATGCCGCCGATCGCGCAGACGAAGATGAGCGCGACGATGATCATATTGCGCGGCTCAGCTAGGTCCACGCCGTTTTTTATGAGCGTCTCCATGCCCACGCTAGCGATGATACCGAAAAGCAGCAACATAATGCCGCCGATGACGGGAGCGGGGATCGTGGAGAGCGCGGCGCCGAGCTTACCCACGAAGGCTAGCAGTATCGCTGTAAGCGCGGCAAAGGTCATGATGGCGGGATTGTAGGCCTTCGTGATGCTGACCGCGCCCGTGACCTCCGAGTAGGTAGTGTTCGGCGGTCCGCCGAAGCAGCCTGCCAGCGACGTCGCGAGTCCGTCGCCTAGCAGAGTGCTTTTAAGTCCGGGATTTTTGAGGAAATTTTCCTTCGTGACGTTGCTGATCGCAAGCATATCGCCGATGTGCTCGATCGCGGGCGCGATAGCGATAGGCACCATGTAGATCACGGCTTCGAGCTTAAAAACCGGCGCGGTGAAATTTGGCAGCGCAAACCACGGCGCGTTTAGAATCGGCGTAAAATCCACGATCCCGACAAACAGCGACGCGCAGTATCCAGCCGCGATGCCGCAAAGTATGGGCACTAGGCGCAGCATACCGCGGCCAAACATCATCACGACGATGACAGCCGAAAGCGAGATGAGCGCGATCGTAAGCGACTGGCCTTGCGTATAGAGCGCCTCCTTGCCCTTGCCCATGACCATATTTACGGCTGCTGGCGAGAGGATGAGACCTATCGTCATGATGACGGGGCCGACGACCACGGGTGGTAAAATTTTATGCAAAAACCCCTCGCCTTTTAGCCTAATAAGCAGGCTCAGAACCACGTAAAAAAGCCCCGCCGCGATCACTCCGCTCATCGTCGCGGCGATGCCCCACTCTTTCACGCCAAAGCTTAGCGGCGCGATAAACGCGAAGCTAGACGCGAGAAAGATCGGCGGAACGTGTTTGCGCGTGATGAGCTGAAACAGCAGCGTGCCGATGCCCGCCGTAAACAGCGCCACGGACGTATCAAGCCCCGTTAATATCGGCACCAGCACGAGCGCGCCGAACGCGACGAATAGAAACTGCACGCCGACGAGAGCGTCGCGTAGCCTGAGATTGTAGCCTTCGTATTTTTCCATCTTGTTAATTCCCCATTCGCTATGGATTTTTGATAAATTTTTACTACTTGCTGCAGTCACGGACGAATAGTCCGCTCCTTTGCAAGCAATAAAAATTTATCAAAACTACACATCATATGTCTTGAATATTTTCAAAATTTACGCCTTTCCGCCTCATTTTACCGCAAATTCTATCCAAAGCACACGATTGCGCTCCTTCCTTTGCTCATTTCCGCCTCGTCTAAAGAAAAATATCACGCCTAATTTTTAAATCTGACACATCAAAAATTTTGACATACCCAGTCGTATACGGGCAGTCCGCTCCACCCTCCACTACCGACCATCGGCGGCTGCAAGCAAAACGAAGCAGTAGCGCTTCTAAACTACCTGCGATCCATCTTAAATGTTTTAAAATTTTACGACCTCATTTTAAAATTTCGCACTCAAGCTTAAAACGAAATTTTAAAGCCGCTACACCACATCATATATAAG
>CAURFS010000047.1:0-10401 GCA_963523845.1 uncultured Campylobacter sp.
CCTCTTCAAAGGCATCCAGGCACTTGCGCGAGTGCTCGCCGTCCGGCTCTGCGCCCAGAGTCATAAAAACGCCAAGCTTCTTGCCGTGAATCTTGCGTAAAAAGCGCATAAATTTCGCTTCGGCTTCGCCCTTATCGACGTAAAAACCCAAAGCTATGAAATCGTAGTCATCGACCTCACCCTCAAAGTCGCGGAAATTTAGACTCTCGCAGCCCAGTTGCTCGGCGATCGCGTCGCCCACCTTTTTCGTGTTACCCGTTTGCGAGGTGTAAAGCACGATTTTTTTCATACAAAATCCTTTCTAATAATGTTTGCTATCTCTTCGTTGATGTTGTTGCCCCAAAAAATTCCGTCCAAGTTTAAGATCGATCTTTGATCTTTTAGCTCCAAAAGCCCCCAGCTCTCAAATTCTTTGAGCTTTTGCACCGCTTCGTCGTAAATGCTCGCGCTCAGAGCCTCTTTTAGCTCGTTTAAGCTTACGATCGGGTATTGAAACATATTGCTTAGCACGCCGTATTTTGCTTCGCGCTCATCGATTCGCGAGATCATCTTATGTCCCGAAACGCCGTAAATTCCGAAGCCCGCTACGTGTCCGCCCGCGCCGTTACCGATAGGTAGGATATCCGTGCCCTTGTGGCTTAGCTTGATGTAGCCGTAGTTATCGCGTCCTTTTCGAGCAAGCTTGGTAAGCTCCAAAACCTCGAAATTCCCGCTTTGCAGTAGCGCCTCTGCAAAGGCATGGTGCAGCTTCTTATCGATCTCTAGATCGTAGTAGGATTTGTCGATCTTTTTGTATAGCTCCGAGCCCTCGAAAAACATCAGCGAGTAAAAGCTGGCGCTATCTAGACCTAGCTCATCTACATAGCGCGCGTCCTCTAGTGCTTCCTCTACGCTTTCGTTCGGGAAGTTGTAGATGATGTCGCAGCAGAGCATGCCGTCAAATTTTTCTCTAAGCTCCTTTAGTCGCTCGATTGCGCGAGCGGGCTTATGCACGCGGTTTAGAAGCGCGCGCCCCTGCCTACTGAAGGTCTGCACGCCGATGCTAAAGCGGTTTACGCCGAAGCTTTGCAGGGCGAGCGCTTTTTGCGTATCTAGATTATGCAGCGTGGTCTCTACGCTGATCTCGCAGTCATCCGCGATCTTAAAATTTTTATGCAGCGCGCCCAGAACCTTTTCGAAGTGCGTCTCGCTAAAGACGCTCGGTGTGCCGCCGCCGAAGTAGATGCTTTTAACGCTTTTGGTATCGAAATAGGGCATCTCGCCGTAGTCTTTGATCTGGCGGACCAGAAATTTAGCGTATTCGTCTAGCTCGTCGCCGAGTTTGGAGCGCATCATCGAACAAAACGAGCAGATATTATCGCAAAAGGGCACGTGCAGATAGATCACGCAATCGCTGTCTTTCGCGGGCTGCTCCAGCGCGTCGAACAGCTCGTTTTCGCTCGCGGAGACGCTCTCGAAGAGTTTGGAGCGGTGGTGGGATTTAATGCGTTCTTTAAACATCTATTTCGTTGCCTCCGCGTAAATTTCATCCACCGTCTCGCCGATCTGCGGGCTGCCCCGCAAGATGAGCGTCGGGGCCTTTAAAATTTTGCCCGATTTTACCGCTTTGGTATTTCTAAGGATCGGATTTGCCTTTAAAAAATCCTCCGTCTCGCCGCCCACGACGACGATTATATCGGGGTTTTGCTCTAGTATGTATTCTGCAGATACAGAAGGCGTACTGCCCTTTAGGCCGTCTGCGATATTTTTGGCGCCTAGGCGAGCGAAAATATCGCCTACTAGGGTTTTATCGTTAAAAGCCATAGTGGCGTTTGAGCCGAAAAATAGCGCTACTTTTTTGCCGCGAAGAGCGGGTTTGTCTGCAAAAATTCCATCCATCCGCGCGCAAATTTTATCCGCCTCGCTCTCTTTTTTTACGATTGCGGCGACCTTCTTTACGTTTTGGCAGATCTCTGCGGTGGAGTTCGCATCCATCGCAAGGCTCTTAAGTCCCAGCTTTTGCAGATTCTCGCTAACGCCCGCGGAGTGAAAGCTCGTGATGACCAGATCGGGCTTAAGTTCGACGATCTTTTCCATATTCGGCTTGACGTAGGTGCCTACGCTCGGTAGTTTCGCGGTTTCTGCCTCCGGGCGGATCTTGCTCATCGAGGTAGTTGAGATCGCAGCGATCTGATCCTGCGCGCCTAAAGCGTAGATGATCTCGACTGCGGCGGGGTCGAGCACTACCAGGCCTTTGGCGAGCGCAAAACTCGCCGAAAGCAAAGCTATAAAAATTTTTTTCACATTTTCTCCTTTTGCGGTAAGATAAATTTGGTTCCCAAATTTTCGACTATCAGGGCGTCAAAGCCGTAAATTTCTTTTATGATCTGCGGCGTAAAAATCTCGTTTGCGCTACCGCGATACCTCACTGCGCCGTCTTTTAGCATCAAAATTTCATCGCAAAACAGCGAGGCTAAATTTAGATCGTGCAGCACGATGACGCTCGTTAAATTTAGCGTTTTGGTTAAATTTTCGCAGATCCTCATCGCCTCTATCGCGTAGTTTATATCAAGCGCGCCCGTGGGCTCATCGAGCAGTAAAATTTCAGGCTCGCTTACGAGTGCTCTGGCAAGCAGCACGCGCCCGAATTCCCCGCCGCTTAGCTCAAACGCGCTGCGATTTAAAAATTTCTTCACGTCCAAAAGCTCGGCGATTCGCTCTACCTTGTCGCGGTCGCTCGCATCGTAGCCGCTAAATGCGCTTTTTAGGCGGCAAAATCTGCCCGCAAGTAAAATTTCATTCACGTTCAGCGCGGCTGCGAGGGCTGTTTTTTGCGGCACGAAGCCGATGAGCGCGGCAAGCTCTTTGAGGCTATATTCGCTTGCTTTTTTGCCGTTTATTTCGATGATTCCGCTTGCGGGCTTTAAAATTTGCAAGATATTTTTTAGCAAAGTGCTCTTGCCGCAGCCGTTAGGACCCAAAATTCCGTAAAATTTGCCCCGTTTTAAATTTAACTCTATGCCTCGCAAGATCGCCCGCTTGCCGTAGCTGAAGTTTAGCGCCGAAATTTTCATGCATGCTTCCTAAACGCGAGGTATAGAAAAAAGGGCGCGCCGAAAAAGGAGGTCACCACGCCGATCGGAATTTCTACCGGCGAGAGGGCGTTTTTAGCGATTACGTCGCAAAAAACCAAAAAAACTCCGCCGGTAAGCGCGCTAGCGGGGATCAGCACGGCGTTGCTCGCCGTATGAAGCGCCATGCGAAGCGTGTGCGGAATGATGAGCCCCACGAAGCCTATCATCCCCGTAAATGCGACTGAAAAGCCGATGATGAGCGAGGAGACGATGAGTAGGCTCTTTTTGGACCTCTCGACGTTGAGCCCCAGCGACTTCGCCTCCTCGTCGCCGTTTAAGATGATATTTAGCTCGTGGCGCTTCGCGTAAAAATACGCCATGCAAAACAGCAGCGGCGGCAGCAAAAGCGCGATCTTTTGCCAGTTTGCGCCGCCTAGATAGCCCATCATCCACGCCGTAATCCTAAAACTATCCTCTCCGATTAGATAGACCGCGAAGGATGTAAATGCGCCCAAAAAGGACGATACGGCGATACCTACGATCAGTAGCGTCGAGATCGAGCGAGTATGGGCTGCGAGCTTAAAGATCACGAGCGAAAGCCCGCTGGCGGCCAAAAACGCGAAAATTCCGTAAAAAACGTCGCTAAGCCCCAGTAAGTAGGCTATGACCGCGCCGAAGGTCGCTGCCGAGGCGATGCCGATGATGTAGGGATCCGCAAGCGGGTTTAAAAACACGCTTTGCACCACCACGCCAGAGGTTGCCAGCAGCGCGCCTATTAAAATTCCAAGCACGAGGCGCGGCAGGCGCATTTGCGTTAGAATCAGCTCCTTGGTTTCGTCCAGCTCGCCGAAGGTGAAAAATTTTACGATGTCGCCCAGCGAAATGCTCGCTCCGCCGCTACTTACGGCTACTAAAGCAAGCAATATGAAAGCTACGATTAGAAAGAGATAAAATTTAAAGCTCATAGCCCACCAGGCGAACTATACGCGCAAATTTCGTCGCGGCGGATATTTTTAAAATTTAAACGGCGTCGGGAATTTATGCATGCGGAATTTATGAAATTTTCACGACTGGCGCCATCATTTTTGCAGCTTGCATAGCTTTTGATATCAGCGCGAAAAAGTACATAGCCGCGCACCTGATCCGGCATAAATTTCCTCCTAAAAGTATTCGCGATTTTTATTAAGAAATTAAAATCGTTATCATGGGATTTTATCGCTTGATTTCTTAAACCGCGATAAATTCCGTAATGGCTAGGAGCTGCGGAGTTAAATTTAGGGCGATTAAATGTTAAAATTTCGCGCGCCGCCAAGCCGTCTATTTAAATTTGAAATTCAAAATTTAGGCGTTAAATTTAAACGCCGAAAGAGCTCTTTTTAATTTCGCGATTCAGCTTTAAATTATAAAAACGCCGATAAAATACGCACTAAATTTTATTTAACGAGCCCAGCTTTAAAGGCGCAAGCCGTTTTGTTAAACGACAAATTGCGCCAAAGCTGCTCGCTAAGCTTTAAGGAGTGAGCATGAAATTTTGGCAAAAGATCCTTTGGGCGGCGGTCGCCGTCATAGGAGCGTGGTGTTTCGGCGTACTTGCGCTAAATAAGGGCGAGAGCATCAGCGCCGTCTGGCTCGTAGTAGCCAGCGCGTGCATCTATCTGATCGGATACACCTTCTACGGGCGCTTTATCGCGTATCGCGTCTTTGAGCTGGACGATCGTCGCGCAACTCCTGCGGTGATCCGAAACGACGGACGCGATTACGTTCCTACGAACAAATACGTCCTTTTCGGCCACCATTTTGCCGCTATCGCTGGCGCAGGACCGCTCGTAGGTCCCGTAGTGGCCGCGCAAATGGGCTATCTGCCCGGCACTATTTGGCTTTTGGTAGGCGTCGTGCTTGCAGGCGCGGTGCATGATTTTATCGTGCTCGTGCTCTCCACGCGACGCGGCGGCAAGAGCCTCGGCGAGATGATAAAAGACGAGATGGGCAAGCTCACGGGCGGCATCGCGATGATCGGTATTTTTTTCATCATGCTGATCATCGTAGCGATTTTGGCGATGGTCGTCGTAAAGGCGCTCGCGAACTCGCCGTGGGGGCTTTTTACGATCGCGATGACGATACCGATCGCCATATTTATGGGAGTCTATATGAGGTTTTTGCGCCCAGGCAAGGTCAGCGAGGCATCGATCATCGGCTTTGTTTTGCTGATGCTTGCGCTTTGGGGCGGGCATTACGTTTCGATTGATCCGTACTGGCACGACGTTTTTTCGCTAAAGGGCGAGACACTCGCGCTTCTTACGATCGGCTACGGCTTTATCGCGGCGATTTTGCCCGTGTGGCTGCTGCTTGCGCCGCGCGATTATCTAAGCACCTTCCTTAAGCTCGGCGTCATCATCGGCATGGCGGTCGCGATAATCTTTGTCGCACCCGAGCTTAAAATGCCCGCTACGACGAAATTTATCGACGGTACGGGCCCTGTTTTTGCAGGCCCGATATTTCCATTTTTATTTATCACTATCGCATGCGGCGCGATTTCGGGCTTTCATGCGCTGATCTCCAGCGGTACGACGCCGAAGATGGTCGAGCGCGAAACCCACACTCTTTTCATCGGCTACGGCTCGATGCTTATGGAGAGCCTCGTGGGCGTAATGGCGCTCGTAGCGGCGTGCATACTAAGCCCGGGCGAATACTTCGCTATCAACTCGCCAGCCGCGGTACTCGGCAAAGACGCGGTAAGCGCCGCGGCGTATATAAGCTCTATCGGATTTAGCATTACGCCCGAGCAGATCGGCGCCTTGGCTTCAAATGTCGGCGAAACCACGATGATGAGCCGCACGGGCGGCGCTCCTACCTTTGCAATGGGGCTAACGATGCTGCTGCATCAGATCATCGGCGGCAAGGAGCTGATGGCGTTTTGGTACCATTTCGCGATTTTATTTGAGGCGCTGTTTATTCTGACCGCGGTCGATGCGGGCACGCGCACGGGGCGCTTTATGGTGCAAGAAATTTTAGGCAACGTCTATAAGCCGTTTTCCGATACCAAAAATTTCCTTTACGGCATCATCGCGACGCTGATCTGCGTGGCGGGCTGGGGCTATCTGCTCTACAGCGGCGTTACCGATCCTATGGGCGGAATTTACACGCTGTGGCCGCTTTTCGGCGCGTCCAATCAGATGCTCGCGGGCATCGCGCTGCTGCTTGCGACGGTGGTGCTTTTTAAAATGGGCAAGCAAAAATACGCCTTTGTCACGGTCGCTCCTGCGATCTGGGTGCTTATAACCACGCTTTATGCGGCGATCTTAAAGCTGATGCCGGCTAACGGCGAGCGCGTGCACGACGCGGTAAGCCACGTGGCTATCGCGCAAAATACCGCCGCCAAGCTCGCCGGCCTGAGCGATCCCGCCGCGATCGAAAAGGCGCAGGCTATCATCAGAAACAACGTCATCGACGCCGTGCTATGTGCTCTTTTCGTCGTCGTTACGATCATCGTCATCGCTCAAACGATCCGAATGTGCCTTAAAATTTCAAAGGGCGGCGCGAGCGAGGGATATTTCAAGCTAGCAGAAAGCGAGTACGTGGATAGGGGCGTTTATGAAAAAGTTTAAATTTAATCCGCTCGCGGCCCCGAAGGCGGTGGCGAGGCTTTTGGCGCGCGCGGATGCCGCACTTGCGCCGCTCATCGGGCTCGGCGATTACGAGAGCTATCTGAGCCATTTCAGAAGCGCCCATCCTGACGAAATCCCGCTAAGCAGAGCGGAATTTTTCCGCGCGATGCAAGATAGTAAGGCAAAAAACGTCAAGTGCTGATAGTGGCGAAAGGGCGCGGTCGCGCCGTACTTATAGCCAGTTTGCGACGTTTTGCCGTGGTGTCGTGAAATTTCGCTGCGGATTTAAAATTTTAAATTTGATAGGGTGCGGGCGCGCCGTACTCAGCGCCGTAGAATTTGAAATTTAGAACGCACCGCTCGATATAAAATTTTGCGAATGCCTCTTGAAGAGCGCTTTAAATTTGCTCGCACTTAGGGCGTTAAGATTTGTCCTTGCCGTCGCGCTGTACTCATCGCTAGCCGCGACGCTTTGCCGTCATGCCCTGAAATTTCGTGTGGAGCTTCACCGAGCTTCGGCGGAATTTTATCAAGGCGCGCTCGTTAAATTTCGCGGCGAAGCTGCCCTGATTTAAGGCGTGAAATTTCGCTGCGGATTTGAAATTTTAAATTTAGCCTAGGGCGCGGATAAAGTGCGCGCGAAGTTAAATTTAGCGCACAGCGCAAACCATCGCCGAGAGAAATGCGGGTTAGAGTGCGAGCCTGTAGACTACGAAGTCATATTGCTAAACAAAAAGGCGAGCCGCTAAAAAGCCTTAACAAAGCGGCAGACGAGGCGCAGATAATGCGTGGGGATTTCAAATTTAAAGCAAAATTTTATGCTTTTTAGGTGCAACGAGGTAAAATTTAGATATGAAAACTTTTATAAAAATTTTAAAAATTACCGCCTTGGTCGTGAGCGTTGCATGCGTACTTTTTGTGCTGTATGTATTTGTGATTTTAAATTTGCTTTTTTCATCCGATACGCCCGAGGGTTGCGATCCTAGTATGCCCACTAGCGCTTGCGATTATATCGATGAAAAATTTGAAAAAGAGCTGCAAAATTTGCCCCCAGTCGCCGCTCTGCCGAGCCTAGACAAAAGACCCGTATTTTGGCTAGGCGAGAAAAAATTCGCAGGAGGCGCGAAGTTTGATTATCTATACATTAAGGACGATTTTGGGGTCTGGCTTAGGTATGGGGGCAACGATAGCGACGACTTTTTGCTACAAAAAGATATGCCAGAGCGCTACTATGGATACGACGAGATCGATCGTTCGCCGGACGAAAGGTGGGTGAGTAGAGAGCTTGGATATTATAGCTACGGCATCTACGATATTTCGCTTTTTGAAAACGAAGCCAAGATATTTTCTCAAACGGCGCATAAGGTCGTGAGGAAATTTATCGGCTTCTTTAATCTACACTCTATGAGAGGCACCTCTTTTGCGGCTCCACAAGGCACCGAGGAAAATTTAAACGCTATAAGCGAGCTTCAAACTCCGCTTGCGGATTTTCCGCAAAAGCAGAACTACTCTGCGCTTGGTTGGGCTGATAAACCAGAAGCCAAAGGCTATATCGGAGATGAAATAGCTAAAAAGCTCGCTCGCAATGTCTTTGAGGTAGAGGGCGAGGGCTGGCGACAGACCATCCGTATAAACAGTCGCGCTAAAGATATAAAGGTAATCTGCGGAGATGAAATTTGCCTCGCGCTTGCCTTCGATGAAAGCGAATTTAATCGCTGCGATAACGATACGCCTCATACGGCAATTTATACGCTAAATTTAAAGCAAAAATTTAGCAATTTTCATATGCTTACTAGTAGTAATTTTAACTACGTCAAGCTCGGCGATAAGTATACTTTAGATGACGTGGAATCCTTTAAAATAGTTTTATCGAGATTCAGATATATCAAGGGGTATAACAAAGATTGCGAGATCACGGACTACGAGGTTATCTTGCGAAATAGCGAGGGCGAGCAGGTTAATGAAATCTGCAGAAACGAAATTAAGAGGGCTCGCAGTCGCTTGCGATAAATCTAAGATAGCGCTGCAGGATTTGACACATAAGATCGTGATTTCGGCGCGCTTTAATTTAGCTTCTAAAATTTACGTGAGAATTTTAAAATTCTAAGCTTCAAGCTTTAAAATTTGCCCGCGGAGCTTTTAAAATTTATCGCACGGCTTAGGTTTATTTTATCCGCGCCAAGACAGCGAAATTTTTAGGGCGTCGCGATAACTAAGCACAAGATAGCGAAATTTCACAAAGCTGCGGCGAACAAGATGCGCAGAGAATGCACGCAAATTTTAAATTTATCTAGATTTTTTGCCCGCTCGCCCGACGCCGAGCACCATTATTTAGCTACAATCCCTCTCGCTCGCTTTACTTTTCGCTCGTCTTACGATTTGCTCACCCTGCTTGCTATTGCACTTTGCCGAAGCTACTGCGCGCCCTTTCGCAAAACTGCACGGCGCGTGGGATTGTGCCCATCGCTCGCAAGTTTTGCAGCACATGCGCGCGATAAAATTCTGTAGCGCAGGTATTTTAAATAAATTTTGATTTAAAAGCGCAAGCTTAGAGGCAATTTAAATTTAAAGCTCACGTGCTCCACGGCTAGCCTGCAAGCGCTCTGCCCGCGAGCAGCCCAGCGTAGCAAAACAGCATACAAACGCATACGCTTAAGACCGCGTTTAGCAGACCGATAGCAAATTCTCGCGCTAGCAATAATTGCAGCGTATCGTAGCTGAACGTAGAAAATGTCGTAAAGCCGCCCAGCGCGCCTGCGACAAAAAATACCCGCAGGCTCTGCGTTAAATTTAGTGCGAGTAAAAACCCTATCAGCAGGCTTCCCAGCGCATTTACGCAAAAAGTAGCGATCGGAAACGCGCTCCAAAATCCAGCGCGGTCCATTGCACGCGCGATCGCTTCGCTTAGGCCTACTCGCGCCATCGCGCCTACACAGCCGCCTAGCCCCGCTAAAATCAAGTTCGTCAATCCAAGTCCTTTTAAAATTTGTAAATTTTATTTCGCCATCTAACCTCCATAGGACGAAAGATGTGTGACTTCGCTATTTTAACGCGATTATTTAAAATTCTCTTTTAAAATTTACTCGCGCTTTTTGAAATTTCGTTTTAAAATTTTACTAGCGCGACGAAACGCGACATTTTACGCAGCGTGGCAAGACGGCGACCAAATGCGCGCAGTGTAAGAGGACGGCAAGACAAAAACTACGAGACGCAAAAGGGCGGCGTAGCAAAACAGCGCACATAGAACCGCTCTGACGCGCCCGTAGTAGGCGCCTAAACCGCGCTTGTAGCAAAACCGAGGCGAGACAAAACGTAGCGCGGCAAAATCGTCCGTAGCGCTACTACAGCAGGCGCTACTGCAGCACCTTTTTTAGCGCCAGCGCAAATAGCACGACGTAGAGGACGAGCAGCCATTTTTTCTGCGTTTCGCGCCTTGCACGGCGAGCCTGAGAGGTGCCGAAATACACGCCCAAAAGCCCGCCCACGGCTAGCAGCGCACCGCGTTCGTAATCCACATGGCCGTTGTACGAAAGGCTTAAAAGCGCGCTAAATGAGCCGAAAACGATGAAAAATAGCCCCATGCAGACCGCTCTTTTGATATCAACGCCCAAAAATCCGACCAATACGGGCGTCAAAAATACCGCGCCGCCCACGCCCATGCTAAGCGCGATCGCGCCGATAGCAAAGCCGATGAAAAATAGCACTGCGCCCTGGGGATCGGCGTTGCCTCCGCTTGTTACGTT
>CAURFS010000048.1:0-10204 GCA_963523845.1 uncultured Campylobacter sp.
AGCAGAGACTGATGAAGCTTTGATGGAGAAGTATTTTAACGGCGAAGAGCTAAGCGTAGAAGAGATCAAAAAGGGTATCAAAAAGGGTTGCTTAAGTTTGAGCTTTTTCCCTATGCTATGCGGCACCGCATTTAAAAACAAAGGCGTGCAGCCTTTGCTAGATGCGGTCGTAGATTATCTACCTGCGCCTGATGAAGTGCCTGCGATTAAGGGTCAGTATGAGGACGGCAGCGAGGTTCACGTAAGCTCTACCGACGAGGGCGAATTTGCGGGTCTTGGATTTAAGATTATGACCGATCCGTTCGTAGGACAGCTTACCTTCGTGCGCGTATATCGCGGTGTTTTGGAAAGCGGCAGCTACGTCGTAAATACCGGCAAGGGTAAAAAAGAGCGCATCGGCCGCTTGCTAAGAATGCACTCAAATAAACGCGAAGAGATCAAAGAGCTTTATGCAGGCGAGATCGGCGCCGTTGTGGGTCTGAAAGATACCCTTACGGGCGATACTCTAGCTAGCGAAAAAGATAAAGTAATTTTAGAGCGTATGGAATTTCCTGATCCCGTTATCAGCGTAGCGGTAGAGCCTAAAACCAAAGCCGATCAAGAAAAAATGGGCATCGCGCTTCAAAAATTGGCGCAAGAAGATCCGAGCTTCAGGGTTGCGACCGATGAGGAGAGTGGACAGACAATCATTTCGGGAATGGGCGAGCTACACCTTGAGATTATCGTAGATAGAATGCTTAGAGAATTTAAGGTTGAGGCCGAGGTCGGACAGCCGCAGGTCGCATATCGCGAGACTATCCGCAAAACGGTCGAGCAAGAGTACAAATACGCCAAACAATCGGGCGGTCGCGGTCAATACGGTCACGTATTTTTGCGCCTAGAGCCTTTGGAGCCTGGCACCGGATATGAGTTCGTAAACGATATCAAAGGCGGCGCGATTCCTAAAGAATACATCCCCGCAGTCGATAAGGGCTGCCAAGAGGCGATGCAAAACGGCGTTTTGGCGGGCTATCCGGTCGAGGACGTGCGCGTAACTGTCTATGACGGAAGCTACCACGAAGTCGATAGCTCCGAAATGGCATTCAAACTCGCCGCTTCTATGGGCTTCAAAGAGGGCGCTAGAAAAGCGGGCGCCGTAATCTTAGAGCCTATGATGAAGGTCGAGGTAGAAACCCCTGAGGAGTATATGGGCGACGTCATCGGCGATCTAAACAAGCGCCGCGGACAGGTCAATAACATGAGCGAGCGCGGTGGCAACAAGATCATCGACGCGTTCTGCCCGCTTTCGGAGATGTTCGGTTACTCGACCGATCTGCGCTCTCAGACGCAGGGTCGCGCGACCTATTCGATGGAATTTGATCACTACGACGAGGTTCCTAAAAACGTCGGCGAAGAGATCATCAAAAAACGCAACGGCTAATTTAACGGACGCTAGGGTGCGGCGATAGCTTTATCGCCAACTCCCGGCGCTTCTTTAAATTTTTAAAATGGCGTTTAAATTTAACCCGCTTTACGAGCCGAAATTTAAACTCGCACTCTGGTTTAAAATAAAATTTAAACTCAAAATTTTAATTTCTGCCGATCGTAAATTTAGATCAAAAAATTTCAATTAAATTTAAAAATTCAAAACATAACTTAAAACGCGCTCATGATGCCGCACCTGTCGTTTTACTAGTGATTTCTTTCTTTCGCAGGTAAAGTGCACATACAGCGCTATCGCTTTGATTTTCATTCACGGACAAAATCGCCGCAAGCGGGATCGCTCAAACAGGGTTAAATTTTGCCTTCAGCGCAGCCTTAAGGCGGAGCGCAACTATCATAGATCTATATCGGATTGCGATCATCAGTGCTTTATGTAAGTCGCGGTATTTTCCGCAGGCGGGTGTTTAAATTTTGCCGTCGCTTTATGCCGTGAAATTTCATCCTAGCGCGGCGATCTACGCGCCGCTCATATCGGCCGAGCCGACGCCCGAGTTCACCTTGTTTTCGGATTTAGCAGGCGTTTGCTTTCGCGGGTTATAATGCGCCCGTTTTAAATATTTCAAAACAAAGGAAAATCATGCAACAAACCAAATTACAAGGCGTAAGCGTTAGCCTTTCGGGCAGCGAGCTTAAGCTTGGAGATAGGGCTCCGGTAGTCGGCTTGGTCGCTGCCGATCTTAGCGAGGTTAAAGTGGGCGGCGGCACGGGCAAGGCGCAGGTTATCATCGCCGTACCGTCCCTGGATACGGACGTGTGCGCGACCGAGACGCGCAAATTTAACGAGCGCGCCGCGAGCATAAAAAATACCGAGGTTTTCGTGATCTCGATGGATCTACCGTTTGCCGCGGGCAGGTTCTGCTCGACAGAGGGGATCAAAAATTTACGCGCCCTAAGCGACTTTCGCGATAAGGAGTTTGCGCGCGCATACGGCGTGCTGATCGCGGACGGCGCGCTTGCAGGGCTAACGTGCCGCGCGGTTTTCGTCGTGGACACCGCGGGCAAGATCGCCTACAAGCAGATCACGGACGACATCGTAGATGAGCCCGATTACGACGCGGCGCTGAATGCAGCGGCGTTCGCGAGCGGAAGCGCTGCGACGCAGGGCTGATGCAATTTCTAGGTCTGCGGTGCAGACTGCCCGCTTAAATTTAGCGGGCTTAAAATACGCGGACGGGCGCCTCGCTCGCCCGCAACTTTAAATTCTAAAATTCCACTGCGCCCTGAAATTTGGCAGACCGCGTCTGAAATTTCGGCGGATCGCGTTTGCGATATTTCTTGTGCAGTTCGCAATAGAATTTTAAAATTCCATCTCCAATCAATTTATAAATTTATCTCATATTCGGCGTACTTTTTATCTACTCACGCATATTATGATTTGAATAAACAGCGCGCGATCGGGGTTTTAAATTTTAAAATTCCGATCCCAGTATGACTTATGCTTGCAGTTGTGGGTATAACAACGCAAAAATAGTTTCTAAATTTGAGTACAAAGAAGGAGTGTAAGTAGCGGTGCCGCGGAGCTAAACAAGGCGCGGATGAAAATTTACGGGTGGAGCGTGTATGTAAATATGCGACCGAGCAAATTCTAGACGGAACGACGTATAGCGAAGTGAGACAACGCGCACAAAGATAAGGCGAAGTATTTTTCGATTAAACGAGGCGAAATTTAATTTTTAAGCGTAGGCTGGTTTAAATTTGAGTTAAAGAATGCAAGAGCGGTAGTATCGCGAAGCCAGACTAAGCGACTTAAAATTTTACGATGGTGATTATTGTGTATGAGTAGCGACCGAATATAGCGATGCGAGAAAATACTGCTACACGGAAATAAGGCGCAGTATTTTTTTTAGACGAGGCGGAAATGAGCCGAATGAAGGAGCGTATATTATAATACGTGACTGAAATTCGGCGAAATTTCCAACGACGCATAAAGGAAAAAGACACGCCGCTAGGTATTCAAGTCCGGATAATCCCACGCATTATATTCATCCGCCGGATCGTCATTTTCGTCCCCCTTGCAGCACAGCCACTCTAGCCCGCCGCGCCTCTCCATCACGACCTCTTCGTCGAGCCCCGCGCAGTCTGAGCCGTGCACGCGGGCATTGACGCACGCCCAGTGGTAGCGGTAGATGAGATCAAGCGCCTGCAGGATTTCATCCGTGCCGCGTAGCTTCACGCGCGCCGAAAAATCGCCGCCGCTAAAGGTGTCCATCACAAAGGCGCAGTCGCAGATACCCTTTGGAAAGCTAAGCTCATCCACGAGCCCCATCGCCCACATCAGCACCCACAGCGACTCGTATTTCCAGCCCATATTTACGGCCTCGTCGCGGCTTGCCTCGCCCTGCACGACGCGGCGCTCCATGCGCGTGAGCTTGTCTATGCAGCCGTAGCGGTTATCTAGAAAGCCCTGCACGCCCTGCTTATCCTCGTCTGCAAGCTTGCCCTCGTCTCTGATCGAGCAGGCGCACATTATCGCCGCGTACGAGCAGATCGCGCGAGCGATGACTTCGTCCTTTTCGCGCGGAGTGATCTCGCTCGTCTCGTATCGCAGCGGCAGATGATCTATATACGGCACGCCCTGCGATTTTAAAATTTCGATGCTTATATCCTTGCGCTCCTGCGCGGTCTTGCCGATCTTCGCGGCGTTTGCGCTATTTTTGCCGCCGCCTTTTTTGAAAAAATCTGAAAACGCCATGAGCTCTCCTTAAAATTTTAAATGTATTTTAAAACAATCACGCAAAATTTCAGCTTACGGTGGCGGAACGGATTTTTTAAATTTAAACTCAAACCCGAGCTTTGCAAATCGGACGGAAATTCCGCGCCTCGTCTTGCTAATTTATACGGCGCCGCTCAGGCTCGCCCGTATCCGTAATGAGCGAATGAAAAAGGATCGTTTGCGCTGCAAGAGGGCGGCCGAATTATGGTAAAATTCGCTAAATTTAATGCGGGAGCGGCGAATGGGGCGGCAGATAAATTTTTACATAGATAGGCAAACCGAGCTTGAAATTTTAGATTTTATCAAGCGCGAGGGCGGGAAATTTATGTTTGACCAAAGCGGAGAGATCGTTTTTAGCGATGATTTTGATAAGTTTCGAAGCGCGCAAAACGGCTGGCTGAAATGCCATTTTACAAAGGATGGTTTTGCGCCGCCAAAGATCGAGCGAGTTTTTAATGGACACATGGGCCGCGATTTTGATCACTGCAGCGTTTCGAGGTGCGAGATCATCGAATTTGACGGCGGCGTCGTAAATTTACCGGACAAAAAAGCAAGAAGCGGTAGAGTTTATATGATGAGCGATTATTACGACGAGGCGGGCGAGCTCGTCAAAAAGGGCGAAAATTTTATAAAATTTTATGAGAGGCTGGTAAGATTTATCAAAAAGCTAGCGCCGCGGCGGGAAGTGAAAGCGGGCGGCTACACATTTAAAATTTATGTATCGGATAGGGTTTTTGAGCTTTACCGATGCGGTAAGATCGTAAAATTTTACTAAATTTGCGCGGCAAGTCCACTAGCGGATCGGTAAAATCCCGCGCGCTAAATTTAAAGCCGCTGCTTTGAAAAATTTTAGTGGCGAATTTTATAAGCTAACGATTTTGCTAAATTTCGGAGGCAAATTTTATTAAATTCACGTGCGCCGTTTGGAGTTAAAATTCTACGCCGCAAGCCCTTGAGGCCGTATAAATTTAAAGTCGCGTTAAAATTTAGACCCGCCGCTCGCATTGCCTGTTTTTAAAATTTGTCGACACCGCCTAGCTTGGACGCCGCCCTTTGCTCACGCTAGCGATGCCGCCCGTTTACGGCGTTCCAATATTCGGCAGTTTGTCGTTGTTCAGATCAAATTTCAAAATTTTACCGTCCACGCAGCGCTTCGCGTAAAAATAATCTTTGTAAAAAGAAGCGCCGCAGCTAAGCCCGCGACCGATCGCTTCGTCATTTTCTAGTTTATTTTTGATCGCGGAGAAAATTTTCCGAATAGCCGCGCCCGGATTTTTTGCGACGAGTCGCAGCGCGATCATCTCTATAGCTTCTTGCGTTTCTCGTCCTCCCGTGCCTTCTATGATGCTTCGATACATATCGTCGTAAAATACCTTTGCAGGCAATTCGGGCTCTTGCGGCGATTCCAGCGAAATAAAAAATTTTAAGCTTTGCCTCAGGTCGGTTAAGTTTCGGCAGTTACTCGAACCGGTTTTGGTGGCGCCATAAGTGCCGCCGCCTCTTTTTTGCAAATATACCGTCCCGCCGCAGCCGGCAAGGATGTCCGCGATATACGGAATAAAATCGCCGAGCGGCATAAGAAGGTGGATGTAGGGCATTTTATCTCCTCTTTTAAATTTTACTCTTTATGGCTTCGGCGATCGCGCGCCGCTTTAAATCGATGCTTATCTTTTGACCATGCGTCCACATAGGTAAAACGCGCTTTGTCGCGTAAATTTAAAAAGCGGCGCCCGAATTTAGCCGAGCGCCGCAACTGAAATTTAACCGATTCGCGCATTCAAACGAAAGGCGTGATCAGGCGCACCTCTCGGCTAAATTTAAGCGGGTGCGATCAATACTTAAACGAGCTTCCCGGCTCGATCAACTCGACCTTTTTGTTGTAGTTCATCTTAAGCACCGCGGCGGGCCCGAGCACGGTCGCCTTCTCGCCCTCAAGCCAAAATGCCGTACCCTCCGGCATCGCGTACACCGTCGATTTTTGATTAGCGATCAAAAATTCCTCCAGCCTCTCCTCTCTGCTCTCGCCGTTGTGCCCCACAGGCTTGCCCGAGATGAAGTGCGGATTGATCTGGTGCGGGAAGATGTTGAAGGTATTAAACGACTCAGGCTCGATGATCGGCATATCGTTCGTCGTCATCATCGTAGCGCCCGCGACGTTCGAGCCCGCGCTCCAGCCGATATACGGCGTGCCGTCCTCGACCATTTTGCTAATCAGAGCGATGAGCTCGTTTTCGTACATATCGTGCACGAGCTTGAAGGTGTTGCCGCCGCCTACGAATATGCAATCCGCGCTCGCGACTTCTTTCGCGGCGTTTTTAGCGTAATGGACGCCGACGATATTTAAATTTAAACTCGCAAGTGCCTCTTTGACGCGCTTCTCATATTCGTCGTAGCTCCTGCGTAGGCTTGCGTAAGGGATGAAAACGATCTTTTTGCCCGCGAGGTTGTTCTCCTGCGCAAATTTACCGATCCACGACACCGCGTGCGATAGATACTTCGTGTCTTTGTAGCCCGAGCTTGAGAGCAGCAGCGCTCTTTGCTTGCTATGATCGCGCTTTGAGAGTTTAAACGCCTTTTCGCTCGCAGCCAGTTCGCTCGTACCGAGCATCGCAGCGCCCGCCGCCAAAGCGGCTACCTTTAGTAGGTCTCGTCTTTGATTTTGCATCTTTTCTCCTTTAAATCAAAGTTGATATCTATTTTGAAATTATATTCCTTTACATATAAAGAGAGACTGAATATTCGGTTTAAATTTCGCTCGCCAAAAGGCCTCGGCAGGGTAAAATTTAAAGCTATTAAATTTCGAATTCGTCGAGGCGCTGCGTCGTAAAATTTTTAAAGCGCGGCTAAATTTAATGAAATTCATGGCGCCGGCACGAGGTTAAATTTATTGAGATTTCGCCTAAATTTAAACGCGAAAGAGTATAATCGCGCCATGGTTTTGACGCAAAATTTGATCTATGAAATTTTATCGGTCGTGGATGATATCCCCGCAGGCAGGGTCGCTAGCTACGGACAGATCGCGCGCCTGATCGGACTGCCCGCCCACTCTCGGCTCGTGGGGCGCGTGCTCTCGCAAGCGGAGCTCTACGGCGACTATCCGTGTCACCGCGTCGTAAATCACGCGGGCGCTTTGGCGGCGAGCTTTGCGGCTCAGCGAGAACTGCTAGAGGCCGAAGGCGTGGAATTTAGAGGCGAGCGCGCCCGTATGAAAAAGCACCGCTGGGAGTGCTAAGGCCTAATCGCCGCAGACTGAAGCACGGAATTTGCGGATCGTTTGAAGCGCGAAATTTTGAATTGTCCGCGACCATGGAATTTTAATTTATAAAATTTTTAGATCCGCGCAGGTTTAAGCGGCGGTAGCGGCAGCGCTACCGATCGCTAAGAGCCTGCGAGCTTTATTTGCTTGTAGATGCGGCGCAAATCATCATGCGCGAAAAGATAAATTTTATCTTTTTTACGCGGCGGTTTAAAACGCCAATTCAAGCGGGCTCCTTGGTAATCGGCCCGCCGCAGTTTTACGAAGCAGGCGCGACGCCGCCTATTAGTTTTTTCGCCGTGGGCTTTCGCGCCCGTTTCGACGCCGCTTATAGATTTTAGCTATCGTAAATTTTGACCCAAAAAGGCAAATTTGGCCGCTAATTTTAGTCAAATTTAAGCTCCTTCGCGAAAAATGCGACGCCGTTTTTTAAAAGCATATAAAAATGCCTAGCAAATTTAACGCGCTCACCGATCCGATATTTAAACTCGCAAGCCAAATTTATCCTCAGGATGCGGGTAAATTTACCCTAAGTCCGAAAGCAAAAGACAAAATAAAGCCAAATTTAAGGCGTAAAGCATTGCTGAATATTAACTAAAACCGCATATAATCCGGGCTCAAATCAATAAAAAAGGACAGAATGAGTGAACTATCAAAACTCCCGACTCCCGATATCGCCGAGCACGGCGCGTTTTTCCCGTCGCCGTTTTCGCTGTCACAGTTTACGGCGCCCGTGAGCGATCTGGCGGATTTTAATTACGAGAAAAAATACGACGGCGATAAAAAAATCCTCATCATCGCGGCCGACGAGCGGTATTTGCTGATGGACAACGGGACTTTTTTCTCCACTGGCAACCACCCCGTCGAGACGCTCGTGCCGATGTATCATCTGGCGCAGGCGGGCTGGGACTTCGAGATCGCGACGCTCTCTGGAAATCCCGTAAAATTCGAGTTTTGGGCGATGCCTGCGAAGGACGAGCGGCTCAAGGGCTTTTTTTGAGAGCTACGCAACTAAATTTAAAGAGCCTAAAAAGCTCGCTGATATCGTAAAGAACGGATTTGACGAGTATTTTGCGCTCTACATCCCGGGCGGTCACGGCGCGCTGATCGGGCTTGACGAGAGTCGCGACGTAAAGGCCGCGCTAAAATGCTTTCATGAGCAGGGCAAATACATCATCACGATCTGCCACGGCCCAGCCGGGCTGCTAGCCGCGGCGCTTGACGAGGATAAGTTTTTGTTCGAGGGTTACGAGCTCGTGCTGCTGCCCGACGTCATTGACCGCACCTCGCCGGGTATTGGCTACATGCCGGGCCATCTGCGCTGGTATATGGGCTCGCGGCTAGCAAAACTTGGGATGAAAATCCTAAACGAAGGTATCGACGGCGCCGTGCACAAAGACCGTAACCTGCTCTCGGGCGATAGTCCACTAGCGGCCAATAACCTCGGCAAACTGGCGGCTAGGACGTTTTTGGAGTCGCTGTAAATTTTACGCTGCTAAGGTCGGCATCTCGGCATAAAATTTTAATTTTTAAGCGGTGGTAAAATTTAAAATTTGAAAGCATGCCCGCTTCGGCGTTAAATTTAATGATCGCCGTCCTGCGCGCGGTTGTAATCGTTTAAAATCGCCGCTCGCCTTCGATTTGCAAGCGATGCGCTGTGCAGCGTCTAAATTTAAGTATTCAAATTTTATCGCACTTTTGCGCGCGAGCATTAAAATCTTTTGCGGCTTTTTAAATTTGCCGCTTTGCGCCGCCGTGCTCTTCGCGGGCGTAAAAAAATCCTCGCATATAGACGCCCCTGGCTGCAGCAGCTTTATTTTCCTATCGATGCCGCCCGCCGTAGCCCGTGAGGCTGCCGTGCGTGCCTATGACGCGGTGGCATGGGATGATGATTGAGATTTCGTTGTGCCCTACGGCGCCGCCCACGGCTTGCGCGGACATCTTCGCTAGCCCGCGTGCTGCGGCGATTTCGCGCGCGATCTGCCCGTAGGTCGTGGTTTTGCCATATGGAATTTTAAGCAAAATTTCCCACACGGCGCGTCTAAACGCCGAGCCCACGGGATTTAGAGCGGGCGTAAAACCCGGCGTTCGCTAAAATACAGATCGAGCCAGCGCCTAGTTTGATCGCAAACGGCTAGGTTTTTTTCCTCGAAGTACCCACTTTGCTCGTTTACGCAGAATTTTCCGCTCGCGCTTTGCACCGAAAGATTGGTGGCGCGAGGTTTTTTCCCGCATCATAAGCCGCAAAATCGCGCGTGAAGAATTTTCCGCTCGTTATAAGTGTGTGTGCGCAGAATTTTAAGTCCGCGCCGCTTGCCGCTTTTGCTGCAAAATCGCTCTTTTTGCTCTTTTTCAACGCCGAGAAATCGCGCTGTGTTTCGCTCGCGGCGTGCCGCTCTTTTGCGAGCAGATCGTCGTCGCCCCGCTTTTTATCCGCACCGCTTTTCGTTTCTAGCGTGCCACCTCTCTCGTAGCAACCCTCTCTCGCAGCGGCATCTGTTTTTGCAGCAATATCGTTCGCGCAGAATTTGCCGTTTTCGCCGTTCGCAGCGAGGGCGTGCGCGTAGATTTCTCGCCCTAGAACCATAGCTCGCAAAGCCCCGCCCCATCGCCTGCGAGCGTGATTTTACCAAGCGGCGAGTCGTAATATGCGATAAATTTCATCGTTGCTCCTGTTTTGCGATTAAATTTTGGTGCCGCAAGAAGCGTCTAAATTTCCCAAATTTCTAAAATTTGCGGACAGATTTTTGATA
>CAURFS010000049.1:0-10065 GCA_963523845.1 uncultured Campylobacter sp.
CGTATATCGGCTCTCCCTGCGTATCGTAGGCGACCATGATGTTTGCGATGTTTTCTTTAAGCTCGGCAAGATCGTTTGAGAGGCACAGAATCGCCATTATCTCGCTAGCTGCGGTGATATTAAAGCCGTCCTCACGCTCTACTCCGTCGGTGCGTCCGCCCTGACCTATGGTGATGTGGCGCAGCGCGCGGTCGTTCATATCCATGCAGCGCTTCCATAAAATTTTATCGATCTTTAGCGGGTTTTCTTGATACAGCGAGTTGTCGATGACCGCCGAAATGAGATTATTAGCGGAGGTTATCGCGTGAAAATCGCCGTTAAAGTGCAAATTTAGATCGTCCATCGGCACCAGCTGCGAGTACCCGCCGCCCGCAGCTCCGCCTTTGATACCGAAAACCGGCCCCAGCGATGGCTCGCGCAGCGCAAGGCAGACGCTTTTGCCTAGACGCTTTAGCGCGTCGGCTAGACCGATGGAGGTCGTAGTCTTGCCCTCGCCAAACGGCGTCGGATTGGTCGCCGTGACCAAAATAAGCTTAGAAGCGCGCGATCGCGGCTTGATGTTTAGCTTGGCTTTGTAGTGGCCGTACAGCTCGATCTCATCCTCACTAAGCCCCAAATTTTTCGCAACGTTTGAAATTTTATCCGGCCTCGCCGCATTTGCTATTTCGATATCGCTCAACATTTTCTCTCCTTAAATTTAAAATTTTATCGCACAGCTTTTACGCACCGCCTCTTTAAATCCGCGCATTAGCTCGCGCGCTATGCGCACCTTATCCACAAGCCGCGCAAGATCAAAGCTCGCACCGCGAAATTTGCTCCAGCTAAATTTCGATCTCAATGCCCACGGGGCAGTGGTCGCTGCCCATCACGTCGCTTAGGATGAAAGCGTCCTTTAGCCGCGAGCGCAAATTTGCCGAGATGAAAAAATAATCGATCCGCCAGCCTACGTTTTTGGCGCGCGCGTTAAAGCGGTAGCTCCACCACGAGTAGGCATCCCGCAGCTCGCCGCGCACGGCACGAAAGGTATCGACGAAGCCCGCCGCCTCCACCTCATCGAGCCACGCCCGCTCGATCGGCAAAAAGCCCGAGGTTTTGGAGTTTGCTTTGGGGTTTGCAAGATCGATTTCGCGGTGCGCGGTATTTACGTCGCCGCAAAATATCACTCCGAGCCCCTGCTCCGCGAGGCTGCGCGCGTAGGCTAAGAATTTCGCGTAAAATTCCATCTTATAGGCTAGCCGCGCCTCGTCCTTTTGGCCGTTGGGAAAGTAGATATTAAAAAGCACGACGTCGCCGAAACGGTGCTGTAGCACGCGGCCCTCGTCGTCGGGGAAAAACAGCGCCTTGCTCGTCTCGCTTTTAAATTTCGCCAGGCTCGCCACGCCCGAATATCCCGCGCGAGCGGCGGAATTTAGATCGATCTGAGAAAATCCAAGCTCGTAAAGCCCTTTCGGAGCGTCCTTTTCGCTCACCTTGATCTCTTGCAAGCCCAAAAAATCGGGGTTTTGCTCCGCAAGCCACGCAAAGCCGTCTTTGCCGAGCACTGCGCGCAGCCCGTTTACGTTCCAACTAATCAGTTTCAAATTTAGCCTTTGGCGCAAAAATTTTGGTATGATTATACGAAATTTTGACTAAATTTAAAGGAAAATTATGCGCAATCAGCCCAAATACCGATTTTTTGCCAACTGGGGCTACGCGATGGCGGGTCTTTGCGAGATGCTGCGCAGCGAGCGTAGCTTCAGACTCGAGCTTTGCGTGTTCGTGCCGCTTCTGCTGTCGCTATTTTTTTGGAATTTCGGCGCGGTGCTAAATCTATTTTTGATCTTCGGCGCGGTCTTTACCATCGCGCTTGAGTGCGTAAACTCCGCCATAGAGCGCGCGGTCGATCTTGCCACGAGCGAAATCCGCCCGCTAGCCAAGGGCGCCAAAGACACCGCAAGCACGGCCGTGATGATGAGCCTATTTCTCAACGCCGCGCTGTGGGGATACGCGCTTATCGATAAATTCTTTTAATCGCGTGATTGCAAATTTCGCGATAAAAGATTTAAATCGCTGCAACGCAGAGTTTTTTTGGCGAGTGCGGAATTTGCAAGCCACGTGAGTCGTTGATCGTCCACGCCTGCAACCCAAACACGACCCTGCGTGATATTGAAATTTTAAAATCCGAAATTTGCTTTAAATTTAAACTCTCCTGTGCGCGAAAATTTTAATATTCGCTCGGCTCTTAAAATTTTAAAATAGCTTTTAAAAATTTCTATAGATAAATCATTCAAGCAAATTTTACGCCGTAAAATTTTAGCTATAAAATTATAACGACTTTCAAGATGCTTTAATACAATTTTTACTAAAATCACGCCGTCTTAATTAAAATAATTTTCAAAAAAAGGAAAATTTTGTCTAAATCCTTTCGCAAAATCTCGCGCAAATTTCATTTGTGGCTATCTTTGATATTTTGCATACCCCTTATAATCATTTCTATAAGCGGCTCGGTTTTAGTTTACGCGGAGCAGATCAATGAAGTTTTGCTAAAAGACAAGGTGTTTAGGACGCAAGAAAGCATAGCGAAATTCCCCGTTAGAATGAAATTTAGTACCCTGCAATCCGAGATAAATTCCAAATTTAAAGAGTATGCGATCATGGGCTGGAGCATCGCGCAAGATGCTTCAAAGACCGATAAAATCAGACTTTCCTCGCAGAAGCTACAAAAGCAAGCCCTAATTTACCTGGACGCCTTTAGCGGCGAGATAAAAGGCGCGCCCATGCCGCGAGATGAGGGCTTTATCGGCGCGATAAATAAACTGCACGCGGAGCTGTTTTTAGGTCGCGGCGGTAGAATTTTTGCAGGCGTTGTGGGGCTTAGCGCGCTACTTATCGGCATTAGCGGCTTTTTTATCTACAAAAAATTTTGGCAAAACTTATTCTCGCTGAGGCTAGATCGGGCCATATATTTTATGCGCGGCGCTCACCGCCTAATCGGAGTCGCGAGCACTCCCGTAATGTTTGCTATAGCTATAAGCGGAGCATGGTGGGAGCTAAGGGCGGTAACTTACAAGCCGCTCGCAAATCCATGCGGCGCGGTCTTGCAGAATTTTAAGACCGAGCGAAATTCCACCGTCGCGGCATCAAACGGAGCGGTAAGCATGAAAACGGCGCAAAATCTTGCGACGCTAGATGAGGCTTTAGCGCGGATAGCGGTTAAATTTAAAGAATTTCGCTCCACCTATATCGCCTTTCCGCTCTGTCCGGGCGGTGCTTTTACCGTATACGGCTTCGAGGCGGGGCAAAACCCGCTGCAAAGCCCTTACGCGAGCCGTATCACGATATCGGATGCAGGCGAAATTTTAAAAGCGGACTTTATAAACGATGCGGATTTTTCGGACAAACTTCAAGACGGCTTTCGTCGCGCCCATGCGGGCTCATACGGCGCAATAACGAAGCTTATATGGTTTTTAGCGGGGCTTGCGCCCCTATTTTTAAGCATTTGCGGATTTTACATAACCCTAAAAAATAGAAATTCTAAAAGGAGAAAGTTATGAAGAAAGTATCTCTTTCGCTCGTAGTCGCATTAAATATGCTAACTTCGCTTTATGCGGAAAATAACGCCACTGCGAGCACCCCGGAGGACTTAGGCACCATAGAAGTGCAAGATACCCAAAAGCTCCGTCGCGACGACAGAGATTATGAGGCTAGAAAGCTCGTTAAAAGTACCACCAGGCTCGATCTTACGGCGAGAGAAACGCCCCAGTCTCTTACCGTGGTGACCGAAGCCAAGCTAAAAGATATGGGGATAACCGATTATCAGGTGCTGATGCGAAATATCGCGGGCATTACGAGCGGGCGTATGGATGAGAGGCTCTATCCTACGGCGCGCGGATTTAGCATAGATTATTATCTGCTTGATTCGATGCCTAGCTTCGGAGGTTTTAGCCTCGGGGCGAACGATCTAAATTTGCTGCCGTATGAGCGCGTCGAGGTCGTAAAGGGCGCGAACGGATTATTAGCAGGCGCAGGAAATCCTGCCGCGAGTTTAAATTTTATCCGTAAGCACGCGGATTCCGCCGTTCCGAAAGGATACATCAGCCTAAACGGCGGCTCATACGACAAATACGGGCTTAAAACCGATGTGCAAAGCCCGCTCAATCAAAGCGGTTCGGTGCGCGGACGCCTAGCGTTTATGCATGAACGATCGCACTCTTATATGGACTATTACAATCGTCGCAATACTGCCGTTTATGGCGTATTAGATATCGATGTAACAGACGATTCAAGGCTGAGCTTTGGCTCATTTTATCAGACTCTACGCCGACATGGCACGCGCTGGGGCGGAATGCCCGCGTTTAACTCGGATGGTACGCGCACGCACTTCGGCAAAAACAAAATTTTCTCTCAGCCTTGGACGCGATACGACATCTCTACGCTTGATTTTTATGCCGATTTTAAACAATATTTCTCAAACGAGGCGAGTTTAAGCTTGAGTTATTCGTTTCGTCGCGCTCATACCGATTCAAATTTGCTCTATTATGGCGGCAGGGTAGGCCCTGGCGGCATCGGAAACGTCGCCGATCTTAGCGTTTATGCTAACAAGCGCGAAGAGAATATCACAATATCGATGCCTATGTGAATATCCCGTATGAATTTTTCGAACAAGATCATGAATTCGTATTTGGCGCGATGTATAATCTTTACAAAAAAGGATCTGATAACGTAAGTAGCTACTGGAATAGTCGAAACACTCCGGCAGGCCTTGCTTATGCCGCGCGCACTAGAATAAATTTTAACGACCTTCATATTGAAGATCCACGCTTACCGTATGTAGATCAAAATAATGCCGATCGAACTATTCAAAAAGCAATTTATGCCGCGAATAAACTCTCAATCACCGAGGATTTAAAGCTCTTATTAGGAACGCGGATGAGTTACTATAAATATAAAATTACAGGTGGAGCAGATAATAGAAATTTTACCCGCGAAATTACTCCATATGCAGGGATCACCTATGATTTAGACGATCATCATACCCTTTATGCAAGTTATACGAGTATTTTTAAACCTCAAACCTACAAGGACAAAAACAATAAATATCTTGATCCCATCCAAGGCAAGGACTACGAAGCGGGCATCAAAGGCGAGTATTTTGACGGCGATCTGCAAGCAAGCCTGGGCGTTTTTAAGATCATCCAAGATAAGCTCGGCATCCGCACCGACGAATATATCACGGGCACAAATTCCCACGCTTACAGGCAGGGTCGCGGAGTAATCAGCAGGGGCTTTGAAGCGGATGTAAACGGTAAAATTACCGATGCGCTAAGCCTAAGCATGGGGCTAGCGCACTACAAAGCCAAAGATGCTGACGGCAATATCTACGCCAGCGACTCCTCCCGCACCAGCGCAAATCTTTTTACAAAATATGAGATCGGCACATTTAGAATCGGCGCAGGCGCGATGTATCGCTCAAAGATTTATTCCGACTCGCCATACGGCAGGATCGAGCAGAAAGCTTACACGATTGCAAACGTAATGCTAGGCTACAAAGCGAGTAAAAACCTAGATGTGCAGCTAAACGTCGATAACATAACCGATAAGCGCTATTTTGAGGGTATCGGTTCTAATCGAATGATCTACGGCGATCCGCGCACCTTCAATCTAAGCCTTACGTATAACTTTTGACCCAAATAGTCGCGGCGGAATTTGTCTAGTGCTTAGCTCTAATAGAATTCCATCGCGACGCCATAGATAAATGGCAAATTAAGCCTAAATTTCGTAAAATCATCGCTAAGACGCGAGGTCGCGTAATACGTTTAAAGGCAAACCATGCAAAGTTCAACCGCATAAATCCCGCTAAATTTAAACCAAATCAACCACCAAATTTAAATTTAAGGCAGAACCATGAAAAGACGAGATTTTCTAAAACTAAGCGCGCTTGCGGCAGCTTCAGCGCAAGCAAAACAGTTTGACGCGGCGGCGCAGGCGATATTTGACGAGCAAATGGGGCTTTGCGCGAATAAATTCGGCGCATTTTACGTGCAAACCATCGGTGGCAGGGTCGTGGGCACAGAGCCATTTGAGGGCGACGCGACGCCTACGGTGCTAAACAATGCCCTAAGCGATCACATCCAAAACGAAACGCGCGTGAAATACCCCTACGTGCGCAAAAGCTTCCTCGCAGACCCGTCAAATCCAAAACCGCAGCTTCGCGGTAAAGAGCCCTTCGTGCGCGTTAGCTGGGACGAGGCGATCAAGCTAAGCGCTAAAATTTTAAAAGAAAACTTCGATAAATACGGCTCGGAGGCCATTTACGGACAGCTTTATCAGTGGGGCAGTCTCGGCAAAGTCGGCCACTCGCAGCGCACCGCAAAGCGCATGCTAAACGCGCTTGGAGGCTACGTGCGAGCTTGGCGGCTACTCTTACGGCGCGGCGACGGCGTTTTTGCCTCACGTGACGGGCTCGATCGATCCGACGCATAATCCTACGCGCTGGGAGGGCGTGATAAAGGAGGCCAAAACGATCGTGTTTTGGGGCACGAATCCCGTCGTCTCAAATAAGATCGCTATCGGCGTTCCGATGCACAACTCCTACGCCTACTACGAGATTATGAAAGATAAATTTAAAAAAGGCGAGATGAAAATTTACAGCGTCGACGTCTACCGCAACGAAACGGCTGAGTATTTCGGCGCGGAGTATCTAGCCGTGCGCCCTTGCACCGATACGGCGATGCTGATCGGGCTTTGCGAATATCTCTACGAAAACGGGCTTTACGACAAGGAATTTATAGAGCGCTACACGGTCGGGTTTGATAAATTTAAGGATTATTTCACGGGCGCGAAAGACGGCGTGAAAAAGGATCTAAAATGGGCGAGTAAAATTTGCGGCGTGAGCGAAAAGGAGCTAAAAAACCTAGCGGGTACGCTAGCTAAAAAAGACACGCTCATCGTCACGGGCTACTCTATCCAGCGCCAGCACCACGGCGAGATGGCGTACTGGGCGCTCATTAAGCTAGCGGCGATGCTAGGCGACATCGGCAAGACGGGTCGCGGCTACGAGATGAACGATCAGATGCATAAAAACGCCGATATTAGCTTCATCGCGCCAAAGCTTCAGGCATTTACCCCGGCGGTAAACGAAAAATACATCGCCCCGCAAGGCAAGCTATCCAAAGCCAAATACCACGAGATACCAAACAGCAGGCTCATAGACGCGATCATGGAGCCGGGTAAGCAGATCGAGCGCAACGGCAAAAAATACGTCATGCCGCACATCCGCGTGATGTTTAACGCCAACGGCTCGACCTTCACTCGCCACCCGGGCACCAACCGCGCGGTCGAGGCGATGCGCAAGATCGAAGCGATCATCACCACGGAGCCCTTTTGGACGAGTACGGCGAGGCTCAGCGATATCGTACTACCGGCAGCGCTAGAGTGCGAGCGCACGGACATAGAGTTTGCAAACTCGACTAGCGAGTACCTTTTTGCGATTAAGCCGCTAGTAAAGCCCGCGGGCGAGAGCAAGAGCGACTTTGAGATCGCGCGGCTCATATGCGCGCAGTGGGGCGAGGAGTACGAGCAGGCCTTTAGCGAGGGTAAAACGGAGCTTGAGTGGGTGAAGGAAATTTATGCCGACGCTGCTGCAAAAGCCGAGGGTATGGGTATAGCGATGCCTAAATTTGAGGAGTTTTGGCAAAGGGGCTACGTTAAATTTGATAAAATCGACGAGAAAAAGCGGTACTTCACAAACTATGCGGACTTCCGCGCCGATCCCGAGAAAAACGCTCTAAAAACGCCGTCGGGCAAGATCGAACTCTACTCCGAAGCGGTCGAAAAGCTAGGATATGCCGACTGTCCGCCGCACGCGACGTGGATGGAGCCGTTTGAGTGGCTGGGCGGCGACGTAAGCAAGTATCCTATCGCCATCAGCGGCGCGCACTCTAAATTTAGGCTCCACTCGCAGCTAAACAACTCGCTGCTTCGCAACTACGCCGAGATCGCGAACCGCGAACCTGCGCTAATTAGCCCCGCCATGGCAAAGGCGCGCGGCATCAAAACGGGCGACGTAGTAAGGATCTACAACGACCGAGGCGAGATCCTCTGCGGCGCGCTGGTAAGCGAGCGAGCGCAAGATAACGTCGTGATCGTAAGTGAGGGCGCGTGGTACGACCCAGCCGTCTGGGGCGAGCGCAGCCTATGCAAACACGGCAACATAAACGTGCTAACCAAGGACGTACCGAGCTCGCAGCTATCTCAAAGCAACACCGCGCACACGAGCATGGTGCAGATCGAGAAATTTAAAGGCGAACTGCCGAGCGTAACGGCGTTTGATAGGCCCGCGACGATAGAGGCTTAGCGCGCTTTCTAGCTCTTGTGCCAAAGCCCTACCAGCCATTTATCGCAAACAAAATCGCTAAGTTTTTCTGCGCCAAGAGCTCGTCCGAGAGGCGGTCGTATTCGTCCCCGAGCCCCATTTCTTGCGCCATAGAGGGCGGCTCGTCATTCCAAGAGCCCATCGCACCGAATACATCGGCGATCCCCGCCGCGGCAAACGCCCTCAAGCTCGGCTGCGGCAGCGCCGTAAACGAAACGGCGTAATACTCGCCCACGGGGATTTCGCCCCGCAGCGTCTTAAGCGCATTATCAAACGTCTGCGCGAAGTTTTCGCAGCCTATCTTGCTCGCACAATCCCTGATTTGCACTAAAACATTCCCGAATTCTGCGCTGTTATCGCGCGCGTTTAGCGCATCCCGCGGCATCCCGCGCCAAAGGCGCTCGGCATATTTCACGCGCCAAGCCTTTTTGTCGCGATCGTATTTCCAATCAGGCGTAAAAACGCCGTCAAAGTCCTCGAAACCGCAGACGATGCCGTTTGCATTCGCGCCGCTAAATCCTAAAAGCGACCTATCTTTTGCGAAAGTTGGAATACTAAGCCCCGCGTCCTTCAGACCGAGCTTTAGGCACTGCTCTATCCAACGCCGCCGTGCGGAGATCGGCTCGTCCTCGCGCCCTTTTTGCGCGACTTGCTCGGTAAAAAATTTACGCGCCTTTTGCAGAAACGACGAGCCCATGCTTTCGTCTGCGCCTTTTTTTCTCGCCGCTTTTTCATTTGCCGCTTCTTTTCTGTTCGTGCGCTTTTGTTTTACTGCCTCGCCGCTTTCTCTGGCTTCGTCCGTCGCACTGCTTTGCACTGAGCCGTATGCATCTTTTTGCTCCGCAGCTTTACTTGCGCCGTTTACGCCGTCCTGCGCTGCGCGGCTCGCGCCCTCTACGGTGCGGAAATGCTCCTTTGCAAATTCAAAATTTAAATATTTTATATATTTTTGATCTTGCGGCAGCGGCTTAGGATTGCCGCGCAGAGCTGATTTTAGCGCGACGCACAGCGCGCACGAGAGATATATTTCGCCGTTCATAGATATCCTTTAAATTTAGATCGTTCCTGTTCATGCGGCGGATTATTTATGCTCCGCGCCAAAAGCTAGCGGCGGCAAAATTTTAAAATTTTGCGCCTTAGCGACAAATTTAATCACGATAAAATTTGCGCGTGAAGCAAAAACAAATCTGCGCAAAGATAGAATTCTCAACCGCCGCGAACATAAATTTAAAAGCAGCTGCCGTATCAAAAAAGGTGCCGCTATAAATTTAGAGCAGCTCGCGCACGGGCATGGATAAAATTCCAAAGCCAAAATCTACAAATGCCACAAACAAGGCGACGCGCGTTAAATTTACGCGCACTTTAAAAATGACAAACCGCTTTAAAAAATTCCAATCGCGCTCGCGCTATGAAATTTTAAAAGCAAGTTACCACACCGAGCTACCGATAAATTTAAGCAGGTCAGTCACGCTGCGAGATCAAGGGCCGCGCCGATACCGAGCAAAACGCGCTATGAAATTTTAAAAACAAGTCGCCGCGCCTACGCTGCCGCCAAATTTAAAATAAACCGATCGCACCGCAAAATTTTAAAAGCAAGCCGTTGCGTCCAAACTAGCTAAATTTAAAATTAAGTAATAGCACCATTTATGCTACAAATGCCTCTCCTCCGCAAGCCGCCGCTCGCAAGCTCTGTGCCGCAAGCGCCCTACGCT
>CAURFS010000050.1:0-9982 GCA_963523845.1 uncultured Campylobacter sp.
ATAGCGACGCTGATTCATCAAAGCGCCATCGTAAGCCCAAGCGCCGCCATCAGCGAGGGCGCGGTCGTAATGCCCGGCGCCGTGATAAACGCGCGAGCTAAAATCGGTCGCGGCGCGATAATCAATTCAGGCGTCGTAATCGAGCATGAGTGCGAGATCGGCGAGTTTGCGCACATTAGCCCTAACGCAGCGCTTGCGGGCGGCGTGAAAGTGGGGGCGTTTTCGCACATCGGTATCGGCGCTAGCGTCATTCAGAGGCTAAGTATCGGGCAGCGCTGCATAATCGGCGCGGGCGCTGCGGTCGTGCGCGACATAGCTAGCGACAGCGTAGCCGTAGGCGTGCCCGCTCGCGTGATCAAAAAAAATAGCTGAATTTAAAATTTATAGCATTAAAAGTGATAAAATCCGAGCATTTAAATTTTAATGCCGAAAGCTAAATTTAGCCCTGCATCGCGCGAGGTTAAATTTAAAGATCAAGGAAGGATAGAGATGGCAAGAGTATTTTTAAGCCCGCCGAATATGGGCGGCGATGAGCTTGAGTATATAAAAAAGGTATTTGAGAGTAACTATATCGCGCCTTTGGGCGAATATGTCAATCGCTTTGAGGACGCAGTGAAGTCCTACACTGGCACGCGCGCTGCGCTAGCGCTAAACGCAGGCACGGCGGCGCTTCATCTAGCGCTTCGCTGCAGCGGTGTAAAGGACGGCGACGTGGTGTTAGGATCCACGTTTACCTTCATGGCGTCGCTAAATCCGATATTTTACGAGCGCTGCGTGCCGGTGCTGATAGACAGCGACGAGAGTTGGAATTTAAGCCCGAAGCTGCTTAAAGAAGCGATCAAAAAATCTCCAAAAAAGCCAAAAGTGCTCGTCGTTACGCATCTTTATGGACAGGCTGCGAAGATGGATGAGATATGCGAAATTTGCGCGAACGAAGGCATTGATGTTATCGAGGATGCCGCAGAGGCGCTGGGGGGATTTTATAAGGGCAAAGCACTTGGTGGTATCGGAAAATGCGGCGCGCTAAGTTTTAATGGCAATAAAATCATCACTACTTCAGGCGGAGGAATGCTGATCTCAAATGACGAGGAGCTAGTGGCTAAGGCTAGATTTTTAAGCACCCAGGCGCGCGAGCCGCTGCTTCACTACGAGCACAAGGACTATGGCTACAACTACCGCTTAAGCAACGTTTTAGGCGCTATCGGCGTAGGTCAGATGGAGGTCTTGCCGCAGCGCGTAAAGAGAAAACGCGAAATTTTTAAAATTTACGAGGATCTGTTTAGAGGCGCCGACGTGGAGTTTATGCCTGAAGTCGAAGGCGGTAAGGGCAACAGATGGCTTACAACGCTATTATTTAAACAAAAAGGCGCTCATCTAAAGGTAATCGACGCTCTAAATAAAGCCGACATCGAATCTCGCCCACTTTGGAAGCCGATGCATCTGCAAAGCATCTTCGCAGGCGCGCTTAGCATAGTTGACGGCACGAGCGAGGATATGTTCAGTCGCGGCATCTGCCTTCCTAGCGGCACCGATATGAGCGACGAGACGATCGAACGCGTCGTAAAAATCGTAAAAGAAAACATCTGATGCTGTTAAAACCCACTAAATTTAGCCGCTTCGCGTTTTTTTTGCTAGGAGATATTTTTATCTCGATCCTCTCCGTTTACATCGCATTTTTGCTGCGATTTAGCGGAGATATACCGAACGAATTTTATAAAGGCGCGCTGCTTAGCGCTTCGAGCCTGACGGCGATTAAAATTTTCTATTTTTGGTTTTTGCGGATCTATTTAGTTCCGTGGAGATTTTTCGGCCTATACGAAGCGAGGAAGCTCTTTTATGCGCACGTGATGGCAGCGCTTACCTTTTTGATCCTGTTTTTTCTAGCGAGTAAAATTTTTAACCCGTTCCCGCGCTCGGTCATCATCATAGATGCGGCGATCTCGTTTATTTTAATCGGTGGGATTAGAATTTCAAAGCGGATGTTTCTAAGCGAGAAGAAAAATATCACGAATAACGAGCCCTGCATCGTCGTGGGCGCTACGAGCAAGACCTTTCACGTCCTAAAAGGTATGCGGCAAAAATATATCAACTACTATCCGGTAGGCGTCGTGGACGGGCGGCCTGAGCTTGTTGGAACGTATTGCGAAAACTATGTCGTCAGAGCCAAGAGCGAAATTCCGCAGATGATCAAAGATAGCGGCGCCAAAACCGCAATCATCGCGCTGGCGCTGTATCCGGACGAGCTAAAGGAGCTCTACGACGAGCTTTTTGCATACGGGCTAAAGGATATCAAGCTCTTTTCGCTTTTGGAGGATGAGAGCAAAAAGATCCGCGACGTATCGATCGAGGATCTGCTCGCGCGCAAGCCCAAAGACCTCGACACCAAAGCGATTGAAAATTTTATCAAAGACAAGATCGTGCTGGTAACGGGCGCGGGCGGCACGATAGGAAGCGAAATTTGCAAGCAATGCTTGAAATTCGGCGCAAAGAGGCTCATTATGGTCGAACACAGCGAGTTTAACCTCTACTCTATTAACGAAGCCACCGGCGCGGATGCGCGTAACGAGTTAAAGATGATAAACGTTGTTTATCGCCATGAGCTGGAGGAGGTTTTTGCGGAATTTCGTCCCGAGGTGGTCGTGCACGCAGCGGCGTATAAGCATGTGCCGCTATGCGAGTTTAATCCGCATCTAGCGGTCAAAAACAATGTCATCGGCACAAAAAACGTAATCGATCTGTCCAAAAAATACGGCGCGAAAAAGGTCGTTTTGATCTCGACCGATAAGGCGGTGCGACCGACGAACATTATGGGCACGACGAAGCGTATCTGCGAGCTTTACGCGCTAAATTCCAACGATGCGGCAAGCGACACGCAGATCGTCGCGGTGCGCTTCGGAAACGTGCTCGGCTCAAGCGGCAGCGTCATTCCTAAATTTAAACGCCAGATCGAAGCGAATGAGCCGCTTACCGTTACGCACCCCGAGATTACGAGATATTTTATGCTCGTTAGCGAGGCGTGTCAGCTTGTGCTTCAGGCAGCTTCCATCGCGCGAGGCGGCGAGCTTTTCGTGCTGGATATGGGCGAGCCCGTAAAGATTGCCGATCTTGCCAAGCGAATGTTGCAGCTTGCCGGAGCTTTTGATAGACGAAAACGACAAGAGCACGAAGTACCAATCCATCTTCGTAACCCACTCCGCAAAATACGACCTACAAGAGCTAAGCTCGCAGATCGAGGAGCTTTCGGAGTGCGAGGACGCGCAGGTCGCGGATAAGCTAAAGCGCATCGTGCCCGAGTTTTCGCACCGATTAAACGATATGAAGGGCACGGCTTGATCGGCATCGTGGATTACGGCGCGGGCAATATCCAAAGCGTGATGAACGCACTTGGCTTTTGCGGCGCTAAATTTTGCCTCGCGCGCAGCCCCGAGGAGCTTTTGAGCTGCGATAAGGCCCTGCTTCCGGGCGTGGGCGCATTCGGTGAGGCGATGGAGAGGCTTCGCGCAAGCGGTATGGACGCCGCGATTAAAAAGTTCGTCGCAAGCGGCAGATATTTTTTAGGCATCTGCCTTGGGATGCAGCTTCTGTTTGAACAAAGCGAGGAATTCGGCGCGCGCAGCGGGCTTGGAATTTTGCCCGGTCGCGTCGTGAAATTTGACAAAACGAAATTTAATATTCAGGGGGCGGAATCTGGGTCCGAGGATATGAAATTTAGAAAAAATACGAAATTTATATCGGGCGAGACGGAATTTAATTCAGACGGGGCAGAGTCTGGCGAGCGTAGCGGGCAAAATTCCGCTCGCGCCGAGAGCCTAAAGATCCCGCACGTCGGCTGGAACAGCGCCCACTTTATCAAGCGCTCGCCGATAAACGGGGGCTTGGAAGAGTTCGAGTATCTGTATTTCGTGCACTCCTACCACGTCCTTTGCGCGCGCGAGATCACGCTTGCAACGACGTTTTACGGCTATGAGTTTGCAAGCGCGATCTGGCGCGAAAACGTATTTGCCTTTCAGCCGCATCCCGAAAAAAGCCACGATGCGGGCATAAAAATCATTAAAAATTTTACGGAGCTGTGATGGAAATTTTCCCTGCAATCGATCTGAAACAAGGATGCGCCGTGCGCCTCAGCAAGGGCGAGATGCAAAGCGCAAAAATTTATTCCAAAGATCCCTGCGAGCTAGCCAAAAAATTTGAAGATCTCGGCGCTAAATGGCTGCACCTGGTTGATCTCGACGGCGCGTTTGCTGGCGAAGCGGTAAATTTCAAAGCGATCGAGCGGATCGTAAAAAGCACGCGTCTGCGCGTAGAAGTGGGCGGCGGCATCCGCGATGAAGCGCGTATAAAGGAGTATTTGAGCTTAGGCGTCGATAGATTTATCCTCGGCTCGGCGGCGCTTAAAAATAGAGATTTCGTAAAGCAGATGGCGAAGCTTTACCGCATCGTCGTGGGCATAGACGCAAAAGAGGGGCTCGTAGCGACCGAGGGCTGGGCGGAGCTAAGCCGCGTAAGAGCGACCGATCTGGCGCGAGACTACGCGAATGCGGGCGTTTGCGCAATCATCTGCACCGACATATCGCGCGACGGGATGTTAAGCGGCGTAAACGTAGAATTTAGCCGCTCTATCGCGAAAGCTAGCGGCATCGATACTATCGCAAGCGGCGGCGTAAAGGATATGAGCGACATAATCGCGCTAAAAAACGCAGAGCTCATAGCAGGCGTCATCGTCGGCAAGGCGTATTACGAAGGCACGCTCGATCTTAAAAAGGCGTTTGAAGCTCTATAAAAACGCCCGAGCGTAAGCAAAGTTTGAACTAAATTTTAGTAATATGCAAATTTTAAAATTTAAAGGCGATGTGAGGCGATGAAAGATTTTTTTTATGAGATGATCGTAAAAAGCACGAATGCAAGCGAACTTTTTAAAAACTTTGCGTTTGAGCTCGGCGTTACCTGCGTCGAGGAGGATGGCGATCGCTTCATAATCCGCGACGAAGAGGATCTGCAAAATTTAAAATTTGCGTTTGAAGAGTTTAAAAAGGCGCTCGCGCGATCTCTTAATTTAGACGCCGATCTGCAGATCGAAATTTCAAAAAAGCAAAATAAAGACTGGCTCGACGAATACAAAAAAGGGGTCGCGCCCGTAGCGGTCGGCAAATTTTACGTCCGTCCGAGCTGGTGCGAAAGATCGCAAGATCCCGCGCTAATCGATCTTCTGATCGATCCTGCGCTGGCGTTTGGTTCAGGGCATCACGAAAGCACCAATATGTGCCTGGCACTGCTTAGCGAGCTCGCTCGCGATGGCATGAGCGCGCTTGACGTGGGCTGCGGCAGCGGAATTTTAAGTATCGCGATGAAAAAACTGGGCGCAAAAGTAAGCGCCTGCGATACCGACGAGCAGGCGGTGACGGCTACGCAGCAAAACGCCGAGAAAAACGGCGTGCAGATCGATAAAATTTGGCTCGGCAGCGTTTCAAGCTTGGGCGAGCAGGCGTCTAGTTTAAGCGAGCAAGGCTCAAGCGAAAGCGCGCAGCCGCAGTTTGATCTAATCGTCGCAAACATAATCGCCGACGTGATTTTGATCCTAAGCGCGGATCTAAAAAAAGCGCTAAAACCCGGCGGCAAGCTCGTGCTGTCTGGAATTTTAGAAAAATATAAAGATAGGATTGAGCAAGCTTTTTCGGATTTAAATTTCGTGCAGATGAAAAAGCAAAACGAATGGCTTAGCTTCGTTTATGAAAGGAAAATATGAATAACAACCCAAATAATCAACCCCCTCAAAACGGCGGCGGAAACAATTTTTTTAATAAAAATCCGATCGGCGTTTTTATAATTTTCGCGCTTATTTTGATAGTCGTGTTTAAAGCGATATCCCCAAGCGGCGGATTTGATAGCGGTGGAGTGCTGGGCTCCGTTTCGGGCGAGAGTAGAAACGTAACTTACTCCGAGCTAAAATCGCAAATCAAAAACTCCCAAGTAAGCATGGTTTCCATCGGAAGCTCCACGATTAAAGCGCAAGTCGGCAACGTAATCTACACCGCCAAGCGCGTGGATGATCCCGAGCTAGTTCAAATTTTAGAATCGCGCAAAATTCCATACGGCGCGTATAACGAGAGCAATTTTTTGACCGATCTGCTCTTTAGCTGGGTCTTGCCGCTCGTGATTTTCTTTGGAATTTGGATGTTTTTAGCCAACCGCATGCAGCGCAATATGGGCGGCGGCGTGCTCGGCATCGGAAGCTCTAAAAACCTAGTAAGCGCCGAAAAGCCGAAGGTTAAATTTAGCGATGTCGCGGGCGTCGAAGAGGCGAAAGAGGAGGTTAAGGAGATCGTAGATTTCTTAAAAAACCCCGAGCGATATATAAGCCTCGGGGCTAAAATTCCAAAAGGCGTTCTTTTGGTGGGGCCTCCCGGCACGGGCAAGACGCTGCTAGCCAAAGCGGTCGCGGGCGAAGCGGACGTGCCGTTTTTTTCGGTATCGGGCTCGAGCTTCATTGAGATGTTCGTAGGCGTGGGCGCCAGCAGGGTGCGCGATCTGTTTGATAACGCTAAAAAACAGGCTCCTGCGATCGTTTTTATCGACGAGATCGACGCGATCGGTAAAAGCAGAACCGCAGGCGGTATCGGCGGGGGCAACGATGAGCGCGAGCAGACGCTAAATCAGCTGCTTGCCGAGATGGACGGCTTCGGCTCGGAATCAAGCCCGGTAATCGTCCTTGCGGCTACTAACCGTCCTGAGACGCTGGATGCAGCGCTTCTGCGTCCGGGCAGATTCGATAGGCAGGTTCTAGTCGATAGACCCGATTTTGACGGCAGAATGGCGATTTTGAAGGTGCATATGCGCGACGTTAAATTTGCTCGCGATATCGATATCGAAGAGATCGCGCGCCTTACCGTTGGCTTTGCGGGAGCCGATCTTGCAAATATCATCAACGAAGCCGCGCTTTTAGCGGGTCGCGAGGCAAAGGCGGAGGTCGAGCAAAAAGACCTGCTCGAAGCGATCGAACGCGTCGGTATCGGACTGGCTAAAAAATCGCGCCGCGTAAGCCCAATCGAAAAGCGGATCGTCGCCTACCACGAAAGCGGTCATGCGCTCATCGCCGAGGTTACTAAAGGCGCGATGCCTGTATCTAAAGTAACTATCGTGCCGCGCGGATTGAGCGCTGCGGGATACACGCTAAATTCGCCGTTTGAAAATAGATACCTGCACCAGCGCCATGAAATTTTTGCCGAGATCGATACGTTTTTGGCGGGACGCGCGGCGGAAGATGTGTTTTTGGGCGAGATCACCGACGGCGCGGGCAACGATCTACAGCGCGCTACCGATATGCTTAAATTTATGGCTACTCAGGTAGGAATGACCGAGGCTCTCGGGCTTGCGGTGCTAGAAAAGCAGCAGTATTCCTTCCTAAACGGCGGACAGAGCATCAAGGATTACAGCGAGGTAACGGCGGTTAAGATCGACGAATATGTCCGCAAGACGCTGGATGAGCGCTACGCGGCGG
Source organism: uncultured Campylobacter sp. (assembly GCA_963523845.1). Classification (GTDB taxonomy): domain Bacteria; phylum Campylobacterota; class Campylobacteria; order Campylobacterales; family Campylobacteraceae; genus Campylobacter_B. The sequence goes on from CAURFS010000050.1 coordinate 7,496, forward strand.
TAAAAGAGACGCTAAGGACCTACGCTCCGGCGATCGAGGAGATGGTGAAGGCGCTGTATGAGAAGGAGACTGTCTCCGGAGAGCAGATCGTAGAGATCATCTCAAAATTTGAAAAAGATAACGGCATGCCTACCCGTCTGGTGCGAAATTTAGGCGCTAACGACGATATCGAAAGCGCAAAGAGCGAGGCTTAAATTTAAAGCCTCGCGCAGGGCAAGAACTTAGCGCTAAATTTTAAGAAGGTCGCGCTAAAATGCTTTACGCGCGATTCGCGGCACCGAATGAAAAGCAGTGCAAAAATAAAATTTAAAGAGTAAGAGATGGAAGAGGAAAAGGGAAAATTGATCTACATATTGCCGAATTTTTTCACGGCGGCAAGTGCTTTTTTGGCGGTTATCAGCATAATTTCTACGATCAAGGGCAACTTCAGCGCTGCGATCTTTTATATCATTTTATCCTTGATCTGCGACGGGCTTGACGGCCGCGTGGCGAGGCTAACACATGCGACATCGAAATTCGGTGTGGAGTTCGATAGCCTTGCGGATATCGTTGCTTTCGGCGTCGCGCCGGCGCTACTATTTTACTGTGCGGTCGGGCATGATTACGGCAAGGTCGGCTCTCTCGTAGCTGCGCTTTACGTGGTTTTCGGCGCGATCAGACTGGCGCGATTCAACGTTACTACGGGCACCTATGAGCCTAGCGTTTTTATCGGGCTGCCGATTCCTACGGCTGCGATCACGATGGCGTTTTGGATCGGAATTTATTTAAAATATGAGCTCTCCAAAGGATTTGGCGTATTTTTGATCATCGCAATGGCGGCGCTATCGTTTTTAATGGTCAGCAATATCCGCTTTCCGAGCTTTAAAAAGATTAGCCTAAAGCGCCCCAACGCGATTAAAATTTTAGTGCTTCTAATCGTCGTATTTTTCTCGCTTTTATATCTTTTCAGGCTGGAATTTCCGGCGGTACTCACTTTGGTTTATATCGTTTACGGTTTGGTTCGCGGAGCTTTAAATTTAAGCGCGGCTAAATTTCATAAAAAAGACAAACCCGAGGAAACGGCGAAATAATCTCAGATATGTTTATCGCCGCGATTGTTTTAAGCTTGCGCGGCTATAATTTTGCCAAATTTTAACACTTTGAAAGGATTTATAATGGACAAGAATAAAATCATAATCTTCGATACGACGCTTCGTGACGGCGAGCAAAGCCCCGGAGCGTCGATGAATACGGATGAGAAGATCCATCTTGCGTTGCAGCTTGAAAAGCTGGGCGTAGATGTTATCGAGGCTGGCTTTGCGGCGGCGAGCCCAGGCGATTTTGACGCGATAGAAAAGATCGCTAGCGCCGTTAGTAAGGTTCGCGTATGCTCTCTTGCGCGCGCTTTAGAAAAGGACATCAAGGCCGCGGGCGAAGCGATAAAGGGCGCGAAGCTCGGGCGCATCCACACCTTCATCGCCACAAGCCCTATCCATATGGAATTTAAACTCAAAATGCAGCCGCAAGAGGTCATAAAGCGCGCCGTAGAGTCTGTGCAATACGCAAAAAGCCTATGCGATGACGTGGAGTTTAGTTGCGAGGATGCGTGCAGAAGCGATATGGGTTTTTTAAAAGAGATCTGCGACGCCGCGATAAGCGCCGGAGCCTCCACCATAAATATCCCCGATACGGTGGGTTATCTCTATCCAGATGAGATCACCGCCCGAATAGGTGAAATCGTTAAGCTTATCGGCGAGCGCGCCGTAGTTTCGGTGCACAATCACAATGATTTGGGAATGGCTACCGTAAATTCCTTAGCCGCTATTTTAGCAGGAGCCAGACAGGTCGAGTGCACAATAAACGGCATCGGCGAGCGCGCAGGCAATGCGGCGCTAGAGGAGATCGTAATGGCGATAAAGACGCGCAGGGATAAATTTGCGCCGCTTTATACCGATATAAATTTGAAAGAAATTTATCCATCCAGCCGCCTAGTCGCGAGCATCACCGGCATCGAGCCGCAGCCCAATAAAGCGATCGTGGGCAAAAACGCCTTTGCACATGAAAGCGGCATCCACCAAGACGGCGTGTTAAAACACAAAGAAACTTACGAGATCATGCACGCCGAGGATATTGGGCTTGATAAAAACTCGCTCGTGCTGGGCAAGCATAGCGGCCGTCACGCCTTCAAAGACAAGCTGGTATCTTTGGGCTATGAGCTTAGTAACGAGCAGATTGAGATTGCGTTTAATAAATTTAAAGCGCTCGCCGACAGCAAAAAGGACGTTTTCGACGAGGATATTAGAGAGCTCGTAAACGACGAGTTCGTGGGAGCCGAAAAGACCTACGAAGTGCTGGTTTTAAGCTCCAATAGCTGCAACAAAGGACACGCTAGCACCGCGCTTACGCTAAGGTATAAGGATGAAATTTTAAGCGATAGCGCGCTTGGAAATGGCGGCGTGGATGCGATATTTAAGGCGATAGACCGCATTAGCGGCATCAGCGGTAGCC
>CAURFS010000051.1:0-9951 GCA_963523845.1 uncultured Campylobacter sp.
CGTGGCAGTCGATGCAGGGGTTGAAGTGCTTGCCGTAGCCGTATTTGGGCTCGAAAAGCACCTGACGTAGATATTCGCTTCTGATATCGACGCTTTTAAAATCCGCCCCAGCGGCCGCGGCTCTGCGGCGCATGATCTCGCTCTTATCGTCCTTGCCGCCAAATCCGATATCCATATTCAGCGCGAGCACCTCTATGCCTTGTGAGACGATGAGTTTGACCGCGAGCATAGAGTCAAGCCCGCCGCTAAAGAGCGCCAATGCCTTCATTTCGTTCCTTTACTTGAGTTGATTGATCTTTTTTTGATACTCCAAGATCCGCTCGATCTTGTCGGGCGCGTCGGAGTTTTTGAGCTTTTGCATCAGATCTTGCAGGGCGTTGCGGCGTAAAATTTTGCACGCATCGTTAAAAAGCGCCGCGCCGCCGATCGGCAAAATTTCATCATCCAGTGCAAGCGCGCGTAGATTTTCGCGGGCTTCGGTTTCGGCGTTTTGAGTATTTTGGACACTTTGAGCGCTTTGAACATTTTGAGCTGCGGCTTCCCTCTCGCCTTGCTTTACTTCTTGCTTATCGCCGCCGTTTGCGCCCTGCTGCGCGGAGGAGCCTTTTAAATTTACGGCGCCTGCAGAGCCTTGCTCGATAAAATTTTGCTCGCTAGAATTCTCGCCGATTTTTAAATTTACGCTCTCGCCCTGGATAATTTCTCCCGCGCCGCCCGCGGTAAAATTTTCGCTTGCATTACTATCCGCATTACCGCTCTCGCCCGCGATGAAATTTTTAAAATTTCCGCCGCTGCGAGAGAAAGCCAAAAACGCCTCGAAAATATCGCCGTGCATGCGAAAATCGCGCCGCTCCAAGCAGCCGAGCCCGAGCTGTGCCATCTCGCCATCGAGCAGCATCGATTTTATGATCTGAAGCTCCGCGATCTCCTTGCGGCGCAGTAGCGTCCGCCCGAGCCTCGCCGAAACTGCAGGCGGCGCGGAGCTCTCGTAGCGCGCCGTGCTTTGCGCGCGAACAAAATTTCCGCCGTTTAAGCTCCCGCTAGCGCCGCCCCTGCCGTCTGCACTGTACCCCTCGTAAGAGCTGAAATTTCTGCTTGTATTAAAATTTTGCGAGCCGAAATCGCGAGAGCCGAAATTCCCGTCATCGTTAAAATTTCGCCCCTCAAAGCCCGCGCCGAAATTTTTACCGCCGTCGGCGAGATTGAACGAGCCCGGCGAGACATTTAAAATTTGCGCCACCAGGCTCTGATAGGACTCGGCTAGCACAGGGCCGAGCGCTGCGGTAAATTCTTTGATCTCATTTAGCGCCGCTTCTTTTTGCACGGGGCGGGCGAGGTCGTATTTTTTAGCGATTCTTCGGATCAGAAACTCCCCGCTCTCCATGCCGCTAGCATAAATTTGTTCTAGCTCGCGCACCTTGCCCGCGACTATCATATCCGCAGGATCGGCGCCTCCGCCGATTATAGCGACGCTTGAATCGATCTTGTTCAGACACAAAAGCCGCGCCGATTTCATCGCCGCATTTATGCCCGCAGCGTCGCCGTCGAAGCTAAGCACGACGTTAAGCTCCGCGCGCTTTATAAGCGGCAGATGAGCGGGCGTCAGCGCCGTGCCGAGCACCGCTACGGCGTTGTCGATACCCGCTTGATGCAGCATGATGACGTCCATGTAGCCCTCGGTGATGATGAGGGTTTTTTTGGCGATTGCGCTTTTTTTTGCAAGGTCGAATGCGTAGAAAATTTTAGATTTATCAAACAGCGCGCACTGCGGCGAATTGACGTATTTAGCGGGATTATCGCTTATCGTGCGGCCGCCAAAACCCACGAGCTTGCTTGCGTGGTTGTAGATCGGAAAGGTAATGCGCTCGATGAAGCTTGCGTAGAGCCCGCGTTCGTTTTGCTTCACCGCGCCCGCATTTAGCGCGTCTTGCGGCGGAATTTCTTCGTTTTGCAAAACCCTGATCGTCTGCGCGCTAGCTCCAGCGTAGCCAAGGCCGAATTTGCGAATAGTCGCATCACTCAGTCCGCGTTCGTGCAGGTATTTTACGGCGGCGGGGTTTTGATAAAGGCAGCTTTGATAGTAGGCGTTTAAAATCCCGAGCACCTTCTTCTCTTCGCTGCGCTCCTGGACTTTAGCGCCGGTGTATTGCAGCGCGAAATTATACATCCCCGCAAGCTTTTCGACCGCTTCGGGAAAGCTTATCTTTTCGTAATCTTGGATAAATTTAATCGCGTTGCCGCCTGCCTTGCACGAAAAGCAGTGAAAAATTCCAAGCTTGGAGCTCACGCTCATGCTCGGGTGCGAATCGTCGTGAAAGGGGCAGACGCCCACGAAATTTGCGCCGCTGCGCTTAAGTGGGACATATTTTTCTACGACATCTACGATATCTACGGTGGCCAGCAGATTTTCTATGCTTTCGTTTTTAATCATAAGCGAAATTATACCCGCACTTTGCTATAATTGCCCTTTATTTTTGCGACGAGGTTTGATTTGGATAATTTTTTCTTAGACGATCGCGACCCGATTTTCGGGCTTATCATGCTAATAAGCATAATCTTACTGGTGTCGATTCTAAGCTACATTTGGGGAGTTTTTTCTAAAAAAAACGAGAGGCAGAGCCTAGAGAATTTCATCAAAAAATTTGACACCCTAGACGCGCTTAGCTCGGAGCACAGAGCGCTTTTAGCAAGCCCACAAATAGACATCCCGACGCTTGGAATTTTAGCTAGCTCTTTCGTCAAAAGCGGCGACTTCGAGCGCGCGATAGAAATTTATCTAATCGCGCTAAGTAAGGCTAGCGGCGGCGTGCAAAGAGAATTTATCCTTACCAATCTCGGTATTGTATATTTCAAAGCGGGCTTTTTAGGGCGCGCCGAAGAGGTGTTTTTGCAGGCGCTGAAGCTGCGCCCCAGAAACAAAGAGGCTCTTACGCATCTTACGGTGATTTACGAGCGGCTAAAGCGCTTTAATGAGGCGCTTGAGGTGCTTGACGCGCTGCGCGAACAGGACGCCGAAGTATATGCCCAAAGCCAGTTTGAACGCGCCCAGATCATCGCAAACGACGCCAATACGCCGTTTAACAAGAAGATCGCTAAAATTTCAAAGCTAAACTTCAAAGGCGCAGGGCGGTTTTGCATGGAGCTTTTTATCAAAAACAAAGAGCCTATGGAGGGCTTTGAGCGCTTCCCGCCGATCGAGCAGGCGATCGATCTTATCTATGATTTCCCTGCGGCGGTAAACACGCAGGATGCGGAGTATAACGCGCTTTTTTACGCGCTTGGAAGAAGCGATCAAAAGCCGCAGAGCGCGAGTAGAATTTTTGAGATTAACGCGCTTATGGCTATGAAGGACGCGGGCTTTGAGGACGCCGGGCTTAGCTTTAGCTACACCTGCGCGAAGTGCAAAAGCTCGGTGGGGCTTTTCTCGCACCGCTGTCCGGTCTGCTATGAGCTAGGCAGCATGGAGATCAGGGCGCAAATTTCGGAGAAAACCGGTGAAATCGGTCAAACTTTTTAGCGACGGCAGTTGCCTCGGAAACCCTGGAGCGGGTGGCTGGGCTTACATACTGCAATACGGCGACGCGATAAAAAAGGCAAGCGGCGCAGAGGCGATGACGACCAATAATCAAATGGAGCTAACCGCAGCTATAATGGGGCTTAACGCGCTTAAGCAGCCCTGCCGCGTCGAGCTTTTTACCGATAGCGAATATGTCGTTAAAGCGATAAGCTCCTGGCTCGCAAAGTGGGTCGTTACCGATTTTAAGGGCAAGAAAAACGCGGATCTGTGGCGCAGATACCTTGCGGCGGCAGCGCCTCACGAGATCAAAGCCTCCTGGGTCAAGGGGCATGCGGGTCATCCGCAAAACGAGGAGTGCGACGCTATGGCTCGCGCGGCGGCGGAAGCGATAAAAGGCTAAAATTCTGCGGCGAAGCTTGCGGTTGCACGGATTAAGCATGGATTTGCCCGCGTTTGCTTTGCACGCAGAGCCGCTTCGGCGTAAATTTTATTGCCCGAAGCCGGTTTTAATGCGTTCGTTCACACGATCGAGCTCTTGTATTTGGGGGCAGGCGCGTTTTTGGCAAGGATTAAATTTGCGGCGAGCAAGCTTTAGCGCGGTCTGTGTTAGAATTAGCGGGCTTTGTTTGAATTTTATTCGTCGCAGATCGTCGCTAGCGCGCTTCATTCGTCGCGTTGGTGCAAATTTAGCGCGGGTTATGCCTGCACTTATTCGTTTCGTTTGCGCAGGTTTTGTTCGCACTAGATGCCTTTTGCGTGCGAGCCGCCGCGGATTTCGTAAAATTTTATAATAAAGGGCAAAGATGCAAAATTTAGAAAAACTACAAGAAAAACTGGGCTATAAATTTAAAAACCAGACCCACCTCAAGATCGCTCTTACGCACAAAAGCGCCAAAAACGGGCACAACAACGAGAGGTTGGAATTTTTAGGCGATGCGGTGATGGATCTGATCGTGGGCGAGTATCTTTTCAAAAAATTTAGCAGCGATGAGGGCGATCTGAGCAAGCTGCGCGCCGCACTCGTGAACGAAAGCAGCTTTTCTAAATTTGCAAAATTTTTGGGCATCGGCGAGAACCTGAATATGTCGCTGTCCGAGGAGCGCAACGGCGGACGCGAGAAGCCCTCGCTACTTTCGGACGCGTTTGAGGCGATAATGGGCGCCGTCTATCTCGAGAGCGGGCTGCAAAACACCGCCCGCATCGCGATTGCAATCTTAGAAATCCTCTATCCGCGCATCAGCTTTAACGAGCTCGTGCGAGACTACAAAACCGCGCTGCAAGAGCTCACGCAGGCAAAATTCGGCGTCACGCCCGAATATCTTCTTTTAGGCTCGAGCGGCCCCGATCACAAAAAAAGCTTCGAAATGGCGGCGCTTGTTGGCGGCAAGCGACTCTCATCCGCCGTGGGAGCGAGCAAAAAGGAGGCCGAGCAAAAATGCGCGCAAATCGCGCTCGAGCTTTTACAAAGCGGCGCTTCGCACGGCACTAGCGCGCAAAATGGCGAGCAAACAGCATGCGCCAGTGACGCACAAAGCGGCGCGAACTGCGCCCAGGACGGCAAAAAAGGCTCACGAGGCGGCGACGGACGGGCGCAGGGTAGCAAAAAGAGCGACCGCGCCGGCGCATCAGGCGGCACGCCGAGCGCTAAAAAAAGCAATGAGCGAAGCGTGCGCGATACGGATAAGCAAAGCAGCGGCGACCAAGGAGACGCACTATGAACACCTTCGGCGAGAGATTGCGCCTTAGCACCTTCGGCGAGAGCCACGGCGCGGCGATCGGCGGCGTTTTGGACGGCTTTCCGGCGGGCGTGGAGATCGAGATTTCAAATATCCAAAGCGAGCTTGACCGCCGCAAGCCGGGCGGCAAATACGCTACGCCGCGCAAAGAAGCCGACGAGATCGAAATTTTAAGCGGGATTTTTGACGGCCGCAGCACCGGCGCGCCGATCGGATTTATCATCCGCAACGCAAATCAGCACTCAAAGGACTACGAAGACATAAAAGATATTTTCCGCCCCGCACACGCCGATTTTACATATTTTGCCAAATACGGACTGCGCGATTACCGAGGCGGCGGGCGAGCAAGCGCGCGCGAAACCGCCGTACGCGTGGCCGCGGGAGCGTTTGCGCAAATTTTGCTAAATCACTTTAAAATTTCCGTAAAAAGTGGGGTTTACGGCGTGGGCGAAATTTACGCGGAAAATTTGGACTTCGACTTTGTGCAAAACAGCGAAATTTTCGCGCTCGATCCCGCTGTGGAGGGCGCACAGAAGGAACTAATCCTAAGCGTCAAAAATGCGGGCGATAGTATCGGCGGCTGCGTGATAACGCGCGTTACGGGCGTGCCTGCTGGGCTCGGCGAGCCGCTGTATGGTAAGCTGGATGCGACGCTTGCGGGCGCGATGATGGGCATAAACGGCGTAAAGGCCGTGCAGATCGGCGCGGGAGTGAAGGCAAGCACGCTAAAAGGTAGCGAAAACAACGACTTTATGCGCGCTAGCAAGGATGCGATCCGCACCAACGGCGGCAAGATCGGCGCAAATTTTGCAAGCAACAATGCAGGCGGAATCTTAGGCGGCATAAGTAGCGGCGCGCCGATCGAGATTGCGACGCATTTTAAGTCTACTCCGAGCATTTTCATGGCGCAGCATAGCGTGGATGTGAGCGGCGCGGACGCGGTCTGCGAGCTGCGCGGGCGGCACGATCCGTGTATCGCCGTGCGCGGCAGCGTCGTAGCCACCGCGATGGCGCGGCTGGCGATCGCCGATGCGCTGCTACTAAACGCGAGCGCGACGCGGGGGAATTTGAAGCGAATTTACGGCGAGGATTAAATTTAGACGGGCGCCCTTAAATTTTGCGAAATTTCATTAAATTTAAGGGCCGAGCGATGAAATCCCCGCGAGCGAGGTGGGCAAATTTTAAATTTACGCGGTAGGCCTATCGCGACAAGGAGGGCAAATGAGACTTGAGCGTATCGGCGAGGGCTCGGCACTGATCGCGCGTATAGAGGCGATCAACGCCGCGGCGTTCCCCGAAATCGAGCGTATCAGCATAAAAAATTTCTTAAAAATGTCGCGCAAAGGACAGCTTGAAATCGCGGCGATTTTCGAGGATTTTAGCGCCCTGGGCGGCGGCGTGACCGATAAACATCATGCGGCGGCGAGTGAAAATTTATGCGCGCCAAAACAAGATTTTTGCGCGGCAAAGCGGGATTGCGGCGAAGCTAGCCAAGATCGCGATGCTACGGGTAAAAATTCCGATGCGGATAACCGCGGCGCGGCAGAATTATCCTCTTTGAATTCCGAAAATCGCGACGCGGCAGATAAAAAATCTAATGCAACGAGTAAAAAATCCAGCTCAGAAAGTAAAAATCGCGGCGCGGCGAGCGAAAATTTATGCGCGCTGCAAGATTGCGGCGAAGCGAGCCAAAATTGCGGCTCTGCGGGTAATTGCGCCACGCCGACGCAAAATTTAAGCGGCGAGGAGCTGGTTGGCTTTTTCGTCTATAGAACCGAGCAAACCTACAAGCGCGCGATTTTGCACCACAAACAGCCGCCGCCTCGCCTCAATGCGGATAAAATTTTAAGATCCAAAGCCCATAGCAGCACGGAATTTGAAAGCGCAGGAGATGAAATTTCAAGCGGCAAAGTAAAATTTTCAGAAGCAAAATTTTTTAGCGTTGCAAGCGGTAAAATCGCAGGTCAAAAAACGCAGCCTCTGGGCGGCGATGAAATTTTAAATGCGGGCGTAGATAGCAAAACTCCAATCGCTGCGGACTGCTCGACTTGTGGTGCGGACGGCAAAATTTTATCAAGCGCCAGAAGGGATGAAATTTCATCAAGCGCCGCAGATGGCAAAATTTCATCGATTGCCGCAGAAAGCGAAATTTCTCGCTACGATGAGAGTGAAATTCCAAGCGGCGAAGAGGGCGGGATTTTTTACGTGGCCTATCTCGGTATCGATGCGAAATTTCGCGGGCTGGGGATCGGCTCAAAGCTGCTCGCGCTCATCGCCACGCAAAATCCGCGCGCGCAAATCGTCCTTGACGTCGAGCTGCCGCACGAGGACGCGCCCAACCTCGCGCAGCGCCTGCGCCGCATAGAATTCTACGGTAGGCACGGCTTTCGGCGCTGCGGCAACTACGCGGGGCTAAGCTTCGAGATCCTTGCTAAGCCGCCGCTAAGCGCGCCGCAGCAGGGATTTGATGTAGCGAGCTTCGTGAAATTTATCGGCGCGGGCAATAAATTTAGATTTAAAATCACCGACGCGCCGCTATATAAAAACTAATGCAAAAGCCCGAATTTAGCCTCATCTGCGACGATACATTTTATAGAATTTTCTCCGCCTCTATCTTTGCGTTTTTTTGCATTTTTATCTCTTTGGACATCGGCGGATCGGGAGAGCTGTTTTACACGGACAGCCCGCTACGCTCGCAGCGAGCCAAACCTAGTTTGACGATCGTTTTTATGTTTTTAGCGTTACTTTATCTGCGAAGCGGTAGTAAAGAGGCGGCGTGCGTGGAATTTGACGAGCTTAAAATATCCTTTCGCAGAGGGCTAGACAAATACGATCTTATGCTTGGATGCGTTGATCTGATAGAGCCGTCGTTTGGCTTCGTGCGGACGTTTCGCGTGCCGTTTCTAAGCTACGAACGGTTTTTAAAACTGCAAGAAATTTTAAAACTGCAAGAAATTTTAAAATTCTTGCTTCTTTTCGCATACATCGCGGGCGTGTTTTTGACGATCAAATTCGGCTTTGCCGAGGCTGCGATCTATGCAGCGGCGGGCATTTTTGCGATTTTGATCGCTTCAAAGCTCGTCGTCGCGCGAAGGCTAGACGGACGAGCGGGGCTACGACTACGCGACTGCCTGCTACTGCGCGGCAAGGACGATACGGGCGCGGCGGTATTTTTTTGCATCCGTCCCAGCCGCGCCGAGCGCGAAGCTTTACGTATATATTTTTTGAAAAATTTCAGCTACGACATTAAGGCGTGAAATTTTTCGGTTTTCAGCGTAAAATTTAGACCCGCGGGGTAGAATTACAAAAATTTTTACACGGAGCAAACAATGAAAAATTTCTTTCTAGCCGCAATAGTTTGCGCGCTTTTTAGCGGTTGCGCATATGAAGCGCAGTTTAATCAAAACGCCGATGTGGCGCCGTTTGACGACACTATAAGCGCGACTAACGCCATGCAAAGCGCGCTCATTTATATCCCTAGCGAGCTAATGGGGACGAAAAGCTACGCCGCAAGCTCGAAGCTAGGCAGAGACGATGAGCTTAAAATCGATGTCGGCGAGTTCGTCGCAGGCGAGGCAAAGCGCTTCTTCGGCACCTACCTAAGGCGCGTGAGTGTCACCGACGACGAAAAAGCGCTGCAAGGCAAAGGGCTAGTCATCGCACCCGAGCTTAGCTCATTCGGCTTTGGCTTTTACAGCTCCGACGGCATCGATGTTTCGGCAAAACCCTATGTGCGCTACAATCTGCGTCTAAAAATGTTTAAAAACGGAAAGCCGATCTACAACCAAAATATCGCCGTAAACGAGCGCAACTTCGGCGAGGAGGAATTCTTCGGCGGCGGTCAGGGCTCGTACGCACAGATCGGCGGGATCTTTCAAAAATCGATGGCGAACGACTACGCCGTGCACGCCAGAGAGATTTTGGACGTAATCAACGATAATTAATCGCGCTTGCGCCTTTGTGCGTGGTAAGCGGCATCTGGTAGATTATTTTTGCCCGCCGTCTTGTGGTAAAATTTGTCGCGGCGATCTTGCGGCACGCGCTTGCGGATCGTTGCGCCTAAGCTCTGCGATATAATTAGCATGGCTTTAAAATACTCAAATGCGCGCTTGCTTGTAAGATTTATCCCGCCTGCGACATTAAATCCTTTTGATATCGAGTTTGTCGGTACTCTAAGCATCGAATTTATTTCGCAAGCTGAGTTAAATTCCGTAAAAATCGCGTTATGAAATTAACTTGGCAGCTCATATTTAAGTGCGGCGAGCCAATAAATTCCGCACCTTGACATACTGCCTAATTTCACTTTTCGGAGCCAAATTTTGTAAATAAATTTTTCACATTCTCTGCCCTGCTTGCATAAAATTCCATATTCGCGGCACCAAAAATTCGATCTAAATTTAAAGCACCGATTAATATTAATTTTTATATCATTACTAAATTTTTTAAGGAGAGAATTATGAAAAAGTTTTTATTGCTTCCGTTTGCTTTCGCGGCGCTTTTTGGAGCACCAAGCTGTGATAATGTTCAGCTCAAAGCGGTCGTGGAAGGTATCAATAAGAGTGCGCCGATGCGAGTCGACGAGATTACCACATTAACGGGTGCTGAGTGCAAGGATGGCAGCTTCATCTATAACTACGAGCTAAATGACGGCATGGGGATGAAATTTGACAGTGTCGGAAATGATCAAAAAACCATGAT
>CAURFS010000052.1:0-9888 GCA_963523845.1 uncultured Campylobacter sp.
CTCTTTACCCTGTGCGTGGGCGTGGGCTGTATCGCGGCATACGCGGCGTCGCTTAGCGAGGGTGTGCGGCTGGTGCGCAGCTCGGTAAACATCGTATTTATCAACATCGCGATCGGACTGATGATGGGGCTAATCGTCTTTACTTTCATCTTCGAATTCCGCGCCGATCCCGCGCAGGGTGCAGGGCTGGTCTTCGTATCGCTCACTACGATGTTTGCAAAAATGGGGCTAGCGGGGCAGGTGCTTGAAGTCGCGTTTTTCGTCTCGCTCTTTTTCGCGGGGATCACGAGCGCGGTTTCTATGATCGAGCCTTTCGTCTTCTATCTCATCGGCAGGTTTAAAATTTCGCGCCTGCGCGCAGTCTGCATCTCGGGGTGCGTCATAGCGGTGCTCGGAGCCTGCTCGCTACTATCGATGCACGCGGATTATGCGAGCAGGTTTAAGTTTTTCGGCGCGAGCTTTTTTGACTGCTTGGACTTCGTAAGCTCAAACGTCATGCTGCCTCTAGGCGCTCTAACCTCGGCGATCTTTGTTGGCTTTGTTATGGATGCACAGCGCCTGCGCGGGCTTTTTGGCGCCGATATGGGCGAGCTTGGATTTAAAATTTGGTACTTTTCGCTGCGCTTCGTAGCGCCCGTCGCAATCGTGATCATAATGGCAAATCTACTGTTTTTCAGCGGAAAATAGGAAGCGGTTCGGTTAAATTTAGGTGGCATGGGTTTAAATTTAACCCTCTTTGCGCGAGCTAAATTTAAACGTTAACATCGCAGCCCGTTAGGCTTGTATTTTAACTAGCGTTTTGCTAAAGGAGTAAATTTTGAAAGCTCTTAAATTTCTAGCCAAAGCTCTAATCGCCGCACTCGGCGTTTGTGTGATCGTCGGTGCGCTTAATTACAGCGGGTTTAGCTTCAGCGATCTAAAATGGCTTAGTAAAGATGAGATGGTACAAAATTTCGTACAGGAAGAATTTAATGATTGCGTATATTACCATTATGATACATTTTATGCTCCTGATAAAAATTTAAGCTTCAATGAACTTATTTATACATTAGACAAAATATTTAAAAAGCATATGGATACTAAGACTTTTAGCCTATTTGATGATTTAAACTCAACTATTGGTTTAAATAAAATTACGAATAAAATAATATCAAATAAAACCGCTCCTTGGAATTTTGTCGATTTTGTCCATCATCATACAGATAGAAATGTTGATATAAATGGCAACTACTCATATACGCCATTTGAAGGTAATAAAAAGATAAACTATGATCTCAATCAAACCCTTATATTTACTTGCAAAGGTGGTATGTATGGTTCCGATAGCTTTAGTATAAAAGAATGCAAAAATATTACCTTTTTTGAAAGAGCGCTAGGAAAGAATAGATATTGCATATATTATGAGGGGATTAAGTATATGAGCTATAAGTTTCAACCATCTGAAAAGACAAAAAATCCAGATTACGAATTTGATATGGTTCATAACCGCATAAACCAATATTTGCAAGGCGTTAAAGAATGTGTGCCGTATAGTAATACCAACTTTATACACTCGTGCGAATTTTATATAGATAACCACGGAAACAGGTATTACGGGAATTTTTATCTGATATATAGTTTAATAAAAAACGATGTTTTTATCTTAACCGATAATTTAGAAATAATAAAACATCCCAGCTCCGTGCATAGCAAAGCGCAAAATTCCTCATAAAATTTTACGCTTTACATCTTGCGAATGGATTTTTACCAAAGTAAAATTCTGTCGAGCGGCGCCGCACCTCGTGCTACGAGCGCAAAACGTTTAGTAAATATCGCAATAAATTTAAACTTGTCATGATGAAATTTGAAAGAAAAGGCGCGGCGCCTTCAAAGCGTATACGAAGCTACGTAGCGATATTTGCGGCAAGCGGTGCAAACCATGCCACTAAATTTAGAGCGAAATTTCAGAATAAGGCTAAATTTAAGAAATTTAGCCGTTCATTATCGATAGCAGCTCGGTGTTGTCTTTGGTTTTTAGCATCTTGGCGTATAAAAATTTCAGCGCCTCGACGTCGTCCATTGTCGAGATCGCCGAGCGCAGCGCCCAGATCTTTTGCAGATTTTCGCTGCCTTGCAAAAGCTCCTCTTTGCGCGTGCCTGACTTGGTGATATTGATCGCGGGGTAAATTCTGCGATCCGAGATGTTGCGATCGAGGATGATCTCGCTGTTGCCTGTGCCTTTGAACTCCTCGAAGCTCACGTCGTCCATACGCGAGCCTGTCTCGATGCGCGCGGTAGCGACGATGGTGAGCGAGCCGCCGTTTTCGATATTTCGCGCCGCACCGAAAAAGCGCTTCGGCTTGTGCAGGGCGTTTGCGTCTACGCCGCCGCTTAGCACTTTGCCACTGCTAGGCGTGACGGTGTTGTAGGCGCGCGCAAGGCGGGTGATGCTATCGAGCAGGATGACGACGTCCTTGCCGTTTTCGACGGCGCGTTTTGCCTTTTCGATGACGAGCTCGGCGACGCGAACGTGATTGAATGCTGGCTGATCGAAGGTCGAGCTAAACACCTCGCCGCGCACGCTACGCTCCATGTCGGTTACCTCCTCCGGGCGCTCGTCGACTAACAGCACCAAAAGCTCGACCTCGGGGTGGTTGCGCGTAATGCCGTTGGCGAGCTCCTTCATAAGCTCCGTTTTACCGCTACGCGGAGGCGCCGTGATGAGCCCGCGCTGCCCCTTGCCGATCGGGGTAAAAAGATCGAGTACGCGACCGGTAAGGCGCATAGGATCGTATTCGAGCTTGAGCTTTTCGGTCGGGAAAAGCGGTGTGAGATTGTCAAATAGCGGGCGCTCTCTGGCCTCTTGGATCGATTTGTAATTAATCGCCTCAATCTTTAAGAGCGCGTAGTACTTCTCCTGATCCTTCGGCTCGCGCACTTGGCCCGTGACGATGTCGCCGACACGAAGGGCGAATTTGCGGATCTGACTTAAGCTCACGTAGGCGTCATTAGCACTGTCGCTTAAATTTGAATCTATGCCACGCAAAAAGCCGTAACCCTCGGCGGTAACCTCTAAAATCCCCGTAAAAAGTATGAAGCCGCCCTGCTTCGTCTGCATGCGTAAAATTTCAAAAACGAGCGCTTGGCGGCGGAATTCGCGCGGGTTCTCGACGCCTAGCTCGTCTGCTATGGCGATGAGATTTTCAAGATCCATCGAGCGGAGCTCCTCGATCTGGTAGCCCTCGACGGGAACGTGCGTTTTAGCGTAAGTTTTTCTGCCGTTTTGATTAGAATTTGAAACGGCGGTCTGAGCGGAATTTTGATTTGTATTTTCCATTTGTCCTCTTAGAGTGTGAAGTTATTAAATTTAGTTTTAAAAGTCGTGAAATTTAAAATTTAGTTTTCTTTATAAGCACCGAACCTTAAAATTTTTTGTTGTCTTCTGCTGATGAGCTCGTCTATGCTAAGATCGTCTAGCTTGTGCAGCTCGGTTAAGACGTAGTTTCCAAGTGCTTTTATCGCGCCGTCTTTATCTCTGTGGGCGCCCGTTTTAGGCTCTTTGATCACGTCGTCGATCAAGCCCAGCTCTTTTAGCTCCTCGGCGGTGATCTTTAGCGCCTTCGTAGCGGCCTCGCTCTTGCTTGGATCGTTCCACAAAATCGCGGCACAACCCTCGGGAGAGATAACCGAAAAAATTGAGTTTTGAAGCATCGCCAGCCGATCAGCCACGCCGATAGCCAAAGCTCCACCGCTGCCGCCTTCCCCTATAACGACGGCAATCGTAGGCGTTTTAATATCGCTAAGCTCATATAGATTTCGCGCGATTGCTTCGCTTTGACCGCGCTCCTCGGCACCAAGTCCCGGATATGCGCCCGGAGTATCGATCAAAAATAGAATCGGAAGGTTAAATTTCTCGGCAAGTTTTGCTACGCGCAAAGCCTTGCGATAGCCCTCCGGATGGGGCATACCAAAATTTCGCTTCAGCTTGTTTTTAGTACCGCGACCTTTCTGCTCGGCAATCACGACAATTTTACGGTTACCCATAATGCCTAGATAACACACGATCGACGGATCGTCCCTAAAAGCGCGGTCGCCGTGAAGCTCCCTGGCGTCCTGCAAAAGCGCGCGAATATAATCGATCGCGTAAGGGCGATCCGGATGGCGCGCAAGCTGAAGTCTTTGGTATTCGTTTAAATTCTTATAAACTTTGGAAATTTCTTTTTCGAGGTTCTTATTTAAAATTTCGACTGCGTCCTCATCGCCGCGAATTTTAGCGGCGGTGATGTCCTCGTCGATCTGCTTTATAGACTTTTCGAAGTCCAGATAGCTAGCCATTAATCTACTCTTTTGAAAATAAGCGATGCGTTCGTGCCGCCGAATCCAAAGTTATTGCTCATGACGCAATCGAGTTTGGCTTTTCTAGCGACGTTTGGCACATAGTCCAAATCGCAATCTGGATCTTTTGAAATTTGATTTATCGTAGGCGGTATGATACCGTTTTGCATCGCTAAAAGACTGATCGCAGCCTCTACCGCTCCGGCAGCGCCCAGGCAGTGTCCTAGCTGGCCCTTGGTGGAGCTGACCGCAGGCACCTTCCCCTCGCCGAAAAGCTCTTTTAACGCCGCAGTTTCGTTTTTATCGTTTATCGCAGTGGATGTTCCGTGAGCGTTGATATAATCAATCTTCGGGCGTCCCGCCATTTCGTAGGCCTTTTTCATAGCGCGGATCGGGCCGTCTAGGCTAGGCGAAGTGATATGATAAGCATCGCCGCTAGCGCCGAATCCTACGAGCTCGCCGTAAATTTTAGCGCCGCGCGCTTTTGCGTCCTCTAGCTCTTCTAAAACTAAAGCCGCCGCGCCTTCGCCCATAACAAAGCCATTTCGCTCCGCATCAAACGGACGTGAAGCGTGCGCAGGATCGTCGTTTCTAGCACAAAGCGCCTTCATCGCGGCAAATCCGCCGATACCTACGGGGCAAACCGCAGCCTCGGCACCCACTGCGAGCATCTTTTTCGCTTCGCCGATCATGATAACTCTCGCAGCGTCCATAATCGCATGCGCGGAAGCCGCACAAGCCGTAACGCTGGATAAATTCGGACCTTTTAATTTATAATATATAGAAACAAAGCCGCCGAGCATATTTACTAAAGCAGAGGGGATAAAAAACGGAGAAATTCGCCTAGGGCCGCGCTGCAAGCAGATATTGGCATTTATCTCAATATTCGGTAAACCGCCTATACCGCTAGCCGAGCTAACGCCGAATTCGTCGCTATCAAAGCTACTAAATTTAGCGTCATCCATAGCTTCACCCGCAGCTTTAAGCCCCAGTTGGACAAATCTATCCATCTTTTTTATCTCTTTTCCATCTTCGATTACGCTGCTTGGATCGAAACCTTTTACTTCAGCTGCAATTTGAACCGGAAATTCGCTAGCGTCAAAGAGTGAAATTTTATCAACCCCGGTTTTTCCGTTACAGATATTTTCAAAACTGCTCTGTTTGTCAAGCCCGAGAGAGGTTATCATCCCGATGCCCGTTACTACGACTCGTTTCAAAACCGCTTCCTTAAAATTTTATTTCTTAGGCAAATTTTCTATATAATCTACTACGTCTTTAATGCTTACTAATTTTTCGGACTCGCTATCAGGGATCTCGATACCGAATTTCTCCTCTAAAGCCATTACTAGCTCAACTACGTCAAGAGAGTCCGCGCCCAAATCCTCGATAATTTTAGAGTCAAGTTTAACCTGATCTGGGCTTACGCTTAGTTGTTCTACAACTACGTCTCTTACATCTTCAAATACTGCCATTTTAGCACTCCTTTAAAAAAATACCGCGTAATTCTATAATATTTAACCTTAAATTCCGCTATTTAACGCTACATATAGAGCCCGCCGTTGATTTTAAGCGACTCTCCGGTAATGTAGCCCGCGCCGTCGCTAAGCAAAAACGCAACTCCTTCGGCGACGTCACTCGTGCTTCCGAGGCGCTTAAGCGGGATGCTCGCTTCGTAGCTTGCTTTTACGTCGTCGCTTAGCGCGTCAGTCATATCCGTAGCGATGAAACCGGGCGTTACGCAATTAAAGCGGATGCCGCGCGCTGCACCCTCCTTTGCAAAGCTCTTGCTCATCGCGATCATTCCACCCTTGCTCGCGCTGTAATTGACCTGCCCCGCGTTTCCCATTTCGCCTACGATCGAGGCGATGTTTACGACGGCGCCGAAGCGCTTTTTGCTCATTAGCTTTAAAGCTTCACGGCAGCCGATGAAGGCGCTGCTTAAATTTGCTTCGATCACGCCCATGAAGTCTTCCAGCTTCATCCTAAGCGCGAGTTTGTCGTTCGTGATGCCCGCGTTATTTACCAGATAGCTTAGCTCGCCGTCGCTTTGCGCGATCAAGCTTAGCGCCTCGCTAAATTCCGCCTCGTTCGTCGCGTCAAATTTTATCACCGCACCCTCTCCACCGTTTGCGCGAATCTCCTCTAGCAGCGCGTCGGCAGGCTCAGGGCTTGAGCGATAATTGATCCATACTTTAAGCCCATAGCCAGCCAAAGTCCTTGCGATCTGTGCGCCGATACCGCGGCTCGCGCCGGTGATTAAAACGTTTTTTCCGCTAAATTTCATACTTATCCTTTTGTTAAAATTTTAATCTCTAGCGTAAATTTATCCAAATTTACCTAAATTTTAGCAGTTTAAATCTAGCTGCAACCCACGCCGTTGAAATTTCAAAATAGCGCCTCGTCCATCTCCGCGGGCTTTGGCAGCCCCATTAGTTTTAGCACGGTCGCTGCGACGTTACTAAGCCCAAGTCCGCTTTTTAGTTCACGCACGCCGCGCCCCAGCACGAAACAAAATACGTCAAAGGTCGTATGGTTGGTTAAAATTTCGCCGTCCTCGTCTCGCATCGCCTCGCAGTTGCCGTGATCGCTGATCTGCACATAGGCGTAATCGTGCGCCTGCGCCGCGCTTAAAATTTTACCGATGCACTCATCCACCGCCTCGACCGCCTTTATCGCGGCGTCGTAGTTGCCCGTATGACCGACCATATCGCCGTTTGCGAAATTTACGACGATGAAATCGATCCTTGCTTCGATACCGCGAATCACCGCATCGCACACCGCGGGCGCGCTCATCTGCGGCTGCTCGTCGTAGGTTTTTACTTTGGGGCTCGGGATCAGCACGCGAGTTTCGTTCGGCAGCGGCTCCTCGACGCCGCCGTTAAAGAAAAACGTCACGTGAGCGTATTTTTCGGTCTCGGCGGTGTGAAGCTGCGTAAGACCGGCTTCCGCGATCACTTCGCAAAGCGTGTTTTTAAGCACGGGCTTCTCAAAAAGCAGAGGAAATTTAAAGCTCGCGTCGTATTCGCTCATCGTGATTAAATTTTGCACGATAAATTTTCGCTCAAATTCGCCGAAGCCCTCATCGCCCAAGGCCGCGCAAAGCTCCCTAGCGCGATCGTTTCTAAAATTTATAAAAATCACTCCGTCGTCCGCGCCGATACCGCCAAAGCCGTTAAAGCTCGCAGGCTCGATAAACTCATCGCTCACGCCGCGCTCGTAGCTTTGCAGCACGTACTGGCTAGGCGAAATTTCAAGCGGCGCCGCTTCACCCAAAAGCACGTCGTAAGCGCGCTTTACGCGGTCAAAGCGCTTGTCGCGATCCATCGCGTAAAAGCGCCCGCAAACGCTGCCGACTTTAAATTTAGCCTGTAGATGCTTTAAAAATTCCGCCCCGCTGCTCGGCGAAACGTCGCGCCCGTCGGTGATAGCGTGCGCCCATGTCTCGCATCCTGCATTTTGCGCTATCTCGCAGATCGCGTCGAAATGGCGCAGGTGCGAATGCACGCCGCCGTCGCTATAAAGCCCTATGACGTGCAGCCTGCGGCACTTTGAAAGCAGGCTTTGTAGCGCTTCGTTTTTCTCAAGCGAGCCCTCATCGATCGCGCGATCGATTTTGACTAGGTTTTGATACAAAATTCTACCGCTTCCGATCGTCATATGCCCTACTTCGCTGTTTCCCATCTGTCCCTGCGGCAAGCCCACGGCAAGCCCGGAGGTGCGCAGCAGCGTATTGGGCACGTTTTTAAAAAGATAATCATAGGCGGGCTTTTTCGCGTTCGCAAACGCGTTAAATTTATCGCTCGCGTTAAAGCCGATGCCGTCGGTGATGAGTAAAATCGTCTTTTGCCCCATTTTGGCTCC
Source organism: uncultured Campylobacter sp. (assembly GCA_963523845.1). GTDB lineage: Bacteria > Campylobacterota > Campylobacteria > Campylobacterales > Campylobacteraceae > Campylobacter_B. Next base: position 8,176 of record CAURFS010000052.1, read on the forward strand.
TAAATTTCGTCTAAATTTCGCCGCGCAGGCCTTTTGAGGCAGGTCCGCAGCGCTGTTTTTACGAGCGGCATTATACTTTCTTTTGGCAAATGCGGCAAAATTTCATCCGCCCTAAAAGCTAAATTTTACCTCTTTTATACTAAAATGCGCGTTTTCATATAAAATTTCATAAAAATTTAAAAGGCAAACTTTGTTTTATTATCTCTATCATCTTACGAATATAAATTTTTTCCAATACATCACCGCGCGCGCAGGCCTTGCGTTTTTTATCGCTTTTTGTTTTTCGGTCTGGGCTATGCCGCGGTTTATCCGCTGGGCGCAAGCTAGACACGCCGCGCAGCCCATCTACGAGCTCGCGCCGCAAAACCATCAGAAAAAGAGCAAAACCCCCACGATGGGCGGGCTCGTTTTCGTTACTGCCGCAGTGCTCGCAAGCCTGCTGTGCGCCAAGCTAAACAACGTCTTCGTGCTCTGCGGACTGCTTTGTTTGGTGGGCTTCGGCTACATAGGTTTTAAGGATGATATCTCTAAAATTTTAGGTCGCCAAAACCACGCAGGCCTTAGCGCGCGGGCTAAATTTGCGCTGCAAAATTTCTTGGCGTTTTTGATCGGAGCTACGCTTTATGCTTTTAGCGATCTGGGCGGGGAATTTTTCGTGCCGTTTTTTAAGTACCCTCTGCTAAATTTATGGATCTTCGCGCCGCTGTTTTGGACGATCGTAATAAGCGCTAGCTCAAACGCGGTAAATTTAACCGACGGCCTGGACGGATTAGCAACCATTCCGTCGGTATTTTCGCTCTGCAGCTTGGGCGTGTTCGCCTATCTCTGCGGGCATGCGATCTACTCGCAGTATCTCTTGCTACCGCGCGTCGCGGGCGCAGGCGAGGTCTGCATCATCGTCTCGGCGCTGATCGGCGCGCTGCTTGGGTTTTTATGGTTCAACTGCTATCCCGCAGAAGTCTTTATGGGCGACAGCGGCAGCCTCAGCGTGGGCGCATTTTTAGGATACTGCGCGGTCATCACGAAGAATGAAATTTTACTCATAATGATCGGCTTCGTCTTCGTCATCGAGACGCTCAGCGTGATCTTGCAAGTAGGCAGCTTTAAAATTTTCAAGCGCAGAATTTTCTTGATGGCGCCGATACACCACCATTTTGAGCTTAAAGGCTGGGTCGAGAACAAAATCATCATCCGCTTTTGGATCATCGCGCTGATCGCAAATATCATAGCGCTGACGTCGCTGAAATTGAGGTAAAATGCGAGCGCAAATTGAACCCGACTTCGAAACGGCGCGCGAAAAATACGGCGAAACGGCTGAGCTTAGCGCGGGCGAGATAACTCAAATTTTATGGGGCAAAAGGGGAGAAAAATGAAAAAATCGCTATTTGGCTACGGGCTTACGACCAGAGCGATCGCCGAGCACTGCCAAGAAGGCAGCTCCTGGGACATTTACGACGATAAATTTGAAATTTCTTCGGGCGCGCCTAAGCTGGATGAGTTCGGCAACGCGCTTTTAAACCCGAGCGAGTTCGATCCCGCCGCAAGCGAACTTGAAATCCCAAGCCCTGGCTTTCCGCCGCATCACGAGCTAGTGCGAAAGGCACGGAATTTAATCAGCGAATATGATTATTTCGACGATTACGAAGGTCTTAAAATTTGGATCAGCGGCACGAACGGCAAGACCACGACGACAAAGATGATGCAGTATCTGCT
>CAURFS010000053.1:0-9858 GCA_963523845.1 uncultured Campylobacter sp.
ATCATATTTTACTAAAGATGATAAGAGAGAATCCGCTTAACTTATCTTGAGCCAATTTTAAATTTGCGCTTGCTCCCTGCGCCGTTTTAGCTAAATTTAACCGCGTGGCGCGGAGCTCGCAAGCGCAAGATGATTTAATTTTACAATCTTAACTCCGCACTCCGCGCGCGCTTCGGCGGAATAAAATTTAGCGATCAAAATTGCTATTTAAAAAGCCTTTTGATCTTGCCGAAAAACGACTTCTCGCCGCCTGCGGAGGTTTCATCTTCATGATCTTCTGCGGCGGAATTCTCGCTGCCGCCTTCTATCGTATCGCCGCTGCACGGGACGGAATTCTCGCCGTCTGCTTGCACTGTGCTGCCGCCGTCCGTTTCTATTGCACTGCCGCCCGCTGCATTGACGCCGCGCGAGGCGGAGCTTTTTTCGTCGCGTTTCTCGCCGCGCGAGGTAAAATTCTCTCTAACCATCCTAACGCCGCCGCCTGCCTTATCTCGCTCTATCGCCTCGCCGATCTGCTGCGCGGCGATTTCCGCGTAGATCAGCACGCCCTGCGTATCGCAATTAAAAAGATTTGAAAACGATTCGGACCTATTAAGATCGATCGGATTAGGCTCAACCACCTCGGTAGCCTCAAGCAGCCCTACTTCAAGCTCGCGAGCCAAATTTAGCGCCTTTAAAAACACAGGCAAATTCTGCGCATAAAACTCATCTACGGCAGATTTGATTTCGCCGCCCGCCTCATAATCGCGCAATAAATTTTGCACGCCGGCGGCGTTTAGATACGCGCCGCAGCAGTAGTTTTCGATGATCTCATTGTGAATTTCGCAGCTAAACTCCGCTAGAAATTCCGCCGGCAAAACCTCGCGCCAATCGCTTATGTAGGGTTTAAATTTAGAGCTTTGCTCCGCCAAAAAGCTAAACGCCGTGCCGCGCGTGTAAAAATACTCTCTAAAATAGCCCTGCGCCACGGCGAGGTGAAATCCGTGCGTTTTATTAAAAATGCCCCCTGTGCCGTACTGCAGCGCCGAGCGGAAGCCGTCCGCGTATTTTTTTACATAAAATTCATCCATCCCCGCTTCGCGCGCGATTTTAGCGATAGCCTCAAAATCGCCTTTTTGCGCGAGCTTTAGCGGCTTAAAATACCACTGCGAAATTTCATCTTTGCCGATCGCATGATAGCTTATGTCGTAACCCACTCTCTCTCCTTTAATCTTTCAGATCGATCTGCGGCTGCCAATACAGCGACTTTGAAATTTTACGAAATTTCATCGTGGCGTTCAGCTCATTTGAGGTGCGGTAGCTAAGCACCAGCTCGTCCTTATCGCTCTTAGGTGCGGTGATCTTGTAGCGGCTCGCCCACGCGATCTTAAAAAGCTCCTTTTGCAAAAGCGGATCGCCGTCGCTCAGCGGCACTACGTTTGCGTTTGCGCCGTTGATCTGCACCGCGCGGATCTGCACCTCTTTAGGATAGGAGGTGAGCAAAAACACCTCGTCCTCCGCGGCGTTTCTAAGCTCGGGCGCGACGGGATTTAGATAGGTCGCCACTCCCAAATATCGATCGCCCGCACGCACCGATTCAAATTTTTGCGTGTAGGCAAGAAACTCGTTTTTAAGCGGATCGTGACGGGGATCGTTTGCGGAACAAGAGTTTAAAAATAGCGCTAGCGCGGCTAAGAGCGAGCCCTTCAGCAGGCCGTTTAGCGCGCCGTTAAAATCAAATTTCTTCATCGATCTTCCTTTGAAATTTTAGGCGCATTTTAACGAATTTTGCTTTTTAAAAGGCTAAATTCGCTACAATCTGCTCATCTTAAAAAGCCGGATTTTAAAAATGAAAAGACTTGTTATCGCATTTTCAGGCCCTTCCAATAGCGGCAAAACGACGCTAATTTGTAAGATCGCTAAAATTTTTATAGCTAGCGGGCTGCGGATCGCGATCGTAAAGCACGATCCTGGCGATAAGGCGCGCTTCGACGTAGAGGGCAAGGACAGCGCCAAATTTAGCGAGCTCGGCGCCGAAACCGTCGTGATGAGCCCAACGCGGACGAGCTATTTTTCGCAGCGCTGTATGCAAATCGACGAGGTCGTGCGGATGCTAGGCGAGTTTGATATCTTGCTCGTAGAGGGGCTAAAGACGCTGCCGCTGCCGCGCATAAGCCTGTTTCGCGACAAGATCGATAAGGCGTATCTGCCCTTTTCGGACGCGATCGCTTCAAATTTAAGCGGCGAGCAGATGGATAAGTTTTGCCCGGTAAATTTCGACATCGACGACGCTGCGGGCATTAGCGAATGGATCTTAAAAAACGCCAAAAAAATGTAAAGGAATAAAATGCAAGAGGTCGTAAAATCAATCCAAAATATCGCGCTACAAATCGCCGAGGAGCTGAAATACGCGGACTTCGGCTACACCGATCATCACAACAGCACAGGCGATACGCAGCTTAAGCTCGACGTAAAAAGCGACGCCATAATCGAGGCGGAATTTCGCAAAAATCCGCTCGTGCGCGCCCTAATCAGCGAGGAGAAAGATGAAATTTTAACGCTGCGAGAGGACGCGCGCCTAATCGTCGCTTACGATCCGCTCGACGGCTCGAGCTTGGTGGACGTAAATTTCGCCGTGGGCTCGATATTTGGCATCTACGAGGATGAAATTTCGCCCGCAAACTTAAAGGCGGCGATCTATTGCATCTACGGACCGCGCCTTGAGATGGTCGTTTGCGAGGACGCGCCAAAGCTCTACCGCCTAAATCGCGAGGGCAAATTTAGCTTCGTAAAAGATCTGCGCCTAAACGAAAAGGGCAAACTAAACGCCACGGGCGCGACGCAAAAGGGCTGGAGCGATCCGCACCGAAAGCTCGTGCGGGCGCTGTTTGATGAGGGCTACCGCCTGCGATACAGCGGCGCGATGGTAAGCGATCTGCATCAAATTTTATTAAAAGGCGGCGGACTTTTCAGCTACCCCGCTACCAGCGATCATCCGCACGGCAAACTTCGCGTAACATTCGAAGTGCTGCCGTTTGCGTTCATCTTCGAGCGCGCCGGAGGCGCCACCAGCGACGGCGCGAATGGCTCGCTTTTGCAGCTTAAAATCGAGAAAATCCACCAAAGCACCCCTTGCTTTTTCGGCTCGAAGTACGAGATCGCGAAGATGCATGAAATTTACGGCGGGAAAAACTGATGGCGGATACCGAGGTCGCCGCGCCGCGCGACGTTTACGACGAAATTTTGGATAAAAGCTTAGCCGCGCTGCAGGCGTGCCAGGCAGAGCATAACCTCACCAGTTGCCTGGAGTGCGAGAAGCTGCTAGATTGCGCCGTGCGCGATAAATACGTCAAGGCGGTTTATGAGAGCATGTCGCACGGCGCGACGGGGGATTTTTCGTTTTAAAACGTACTTTTGCGGCATGATGGGGATTTTTGACGGACTTTGGCATAAATGCACCCCGTCGCCTTCCTCTTGCAGGCGCATAATTTTTATGAAGCGGGCTTTGCACGCAAAATCTCTGCAAACCAAGCTACGACGCAGAATTCGCTCGGAATTTGCTATGCGATGCGAATTTGATCCGGCGGCGCATAGGTTCTTACTTTGCAGCACGGAATTTACCCCACTGCGAAACGATAAAATTTACGGCACGATTTGGCATTGCGGCAGGGTCTACTCTGCAGCGCATCTGTTTTGAGGACCAGGTTTTGGGGCTGCCGATAAAACTTAAAATGAGGGCGTAGCTAAATTGCAGGCGTGCGGCTAAATTTCAAACGCACATACGGTTAATTCGGCACGCGGCTAATTGATGCGGACAAACGTTGATCTCGGGCTCCGCGGTCGGATTTTTAAAATTTGTGGATAAAATTTTAAGATAGGCGGAACGGCGGGGTTGTATCCTTCGTTGAATTTTTAAAATTTACGGATAAAATTTTAAGGCGCGAAATTTCGCTTCGCAAAATTTTATCTGCGATCATGAGCCGTTTATGAGCGCGGATATGCGAAATTACGCAAAGCAAAATTTCGGCGGGCTAAATTTTACCGCCGCGATCTTTAAATTTACGCGATTAAAATTTACCGACTTGCGCAAGCCGTCGTTCGTCGCCAATCTTTTGCTAGTTTAAATTTTGCCTTGTTAAATTTAGCTCACGACTAGAGTGACGGCTCTGCTACCGGCGATGAAATTTAAATTTTGCCTTGCGGAATTTAACTCGAAAACTTAGCGACGCAGCAAAACGGCAAATTTTGCCTCACAAAATTCGAGCCGCAAATTTAAACTACAAATTTAAACCGCGATCCGCGCATTGAAATTTAAAAGCTAAATTTAAAGTCTAGTGAGCGGGTCCGTCGCACGAATACTCGTATAATTCAAGCACATAATGCTCATATTGAAATTTTGCAACTGAGCGTGTATGTGAAGCGCTCGTTAAAATTCAAAGCCGAGGCACATGCAACCGCTCGCGTTAAAATTTTAAAATTAAGGCGCATTACGGCGACGATTGCGTTAAATTTAAAAACCGATCGACGGGCGCGCGGAATTTCAGATCGATCTATTCGCGAAGCTGTGCGTCATCGATCTATTCGCAAAGCCGCGTCCATAGGTTTTTTCGCAATGCCGTACGCCGAAATTTTATAGCAGATTGGGGGATGTAAGCAAAAGGATGCAATCGTTCGTACAAGGGGTTTTGATGGGGTTGGGCGTTAGCGTGCCGATCGGCCCGGTAAACGTACTGATAATGTCCTACGCGCTGCGAAGCTACACCAAGGCGCTGTGCCTGGGCCTCGGCGCCATGAGCGCGGATATGCTGTATCTAGCGCTATCGGCGTTTGGCATATCGCAGTTAGCCAAAATCCCGATCGTTTTTGCCTGCATATCGGTATTTGGCGCATGTTTTTTACTCTACACGGCGTACGCGATCTGGCATGGCGCGACTCGCTCGGTGCGGCCTACAAGCGTCGAGGCTTGCTCGGGCGCGGCGCTTTACGGCAAAGGCTTTTTAATAAATTTACTAAATCCATACGTCATTATGTTTTGGCTCAGCGTATCTGCCGGCACCGCGCGAGCAGATTTCGCGCTTGCCCTTGCGGGGCTTGCAAGCGGAATTTTAGCTTGGATCACGCTTTTTCCACTTGCGATATATCTGGCTCGTAGCAAGCTTCCAAACATTGTAGTGCGGGCATTTGCATATATCTCGGCGTTTATTTTGGTATTTTTCGCACTAAAGCTTTTATACGCTATAATTTTCGGTAAAATTTAAACCAAAGGAAGGCTTATGAAACCGACTGAAATTCTAAAAGAGCTCATCAAATTCCGCTCGCTCACGCCTAGCGACGACGGAGCTTTTAACTATGTCTCGATGCTGCTGGCAGACTTTAGCGAGGATAGATTCGAGCTAAACGGCGTAACTAACGCGATATTTACCAAGCGCTTCGGACAGGGTCCGCATCTATGCTTTGCCGGGCACATCGACGTCGTGCCGCCGGGCGAAGGCTGGGCGAGCGATCCGTTTATGCCGGTGGAAGCGGATGGCTTTTTATACGGGCGCGGCGCGCAGGATATGAAAAGCGGCATCGCAGCGGCAATCTGCGCGCTAGCGGCGGCACGTGATTTTAAGGGCACGCTGAGCCTACTACTAACCAGCGATGAGGAGGGCGAGGGCATCTACGGCACGCGCGAAATGCTCTCTAAATTGCGCGAGCAAGGTGCACTACCCGATTTCGCGATCGTTGCGGAGCCCACATGTGAAGTGCGCTTCGGTGATACCATTAAGATCGGCCGTCGCGGCTCGATTAACGGCGTCCTCACGCTCACGGGCATCGGCGGGCACGCAGCCTACCCAGATAAATGCATCAATCCTGTCCACATTTTAGCGCCGATGCTAGCAAGCCTCGCGGGGCATGATCTGGACGCGGGTAGCGAGGATTTCGCTCCAGCCAAGATAGTCATCACCGACATTCGCGGCGGTTCGCAGGTCGTAAACGTAACACCCAAGGACGTGCGCGTGATGTTTAACGTCCGCGGCGGCGTAGGGCTGGGGCTAGAGGACGTGCGAGACTACGTACTGAGATTATTTGAGCTAGATGCAAAAGACGCGCTATGCAGCGAAAGCGAATCCTGCGGCAAACTAGAAATGAGCTGCACCGCACAGCTGCGAGCAGGCGCGTCGCTACATCTCGCACTAAAAAGCTCCTCAAAGCCTTTTTTAACTCAGCGAAGCTCCAAAATCGTGCAAAAACTAAGCGCTAGCGTGCAGAAGATCTGCGGCGCAGCAGCCGAGCTAAACACCGCAGGCGGCACGAGCGACGCGAGATACTTCGCGGAGTTTGGCGTGGAGACGGCGGAGTTTGGCGTGCGAAACGACACGATCCATCAGATCAACGAACGAGTAGAGATTAGCGACGTCGAAAATTTAGCTAAAATTTTTAGCGATCTGATAGAAAATTTCGACTAATTTAGGAATTTGGCAAAGTTGCGTAGATTTTCTGCGTTCTACCAAGCTTCGCCAAATTTGCCGGGGTTTTCGCTCGTAGTTGCTTGGCAAATTTTATCTTTGCCGTGCGTCTTACGTAGAAATTTTGCCCTGCTACGCCGCTTTTGCTAAGAATTTTATCTGCAGCACGCTCGCCGCTTTTACAATTACTTTGCTATGCAACGTCGATTTCACAAGAAGCCTTAGCAAAACGCCACCACCTCAAAGGCGAGCTTTGACGACGATAATGCTGCCCCTACTAGGATTTTTTATAAAAATGCTGCTTCTGCGAGAATTTCAGCAAATAGCGCGATCTTTGCGCAAAATTCCTCTCGCTCTCTTTGCGTAGAATTTCATCTTCGTCAGGTGACTCTAGCGGCATACTGCTGTACTTTGCCGTCTTCGTGAAAAATTTTATCTTTGGCGCGTCCGCTGCTTACGCAAGAAGCCTGACTAAGACGATGCCACTTTTGCCGGGATACCGCCCGCTTTGTGGATTTATAGAATTTTGCTTAGCCGCATTGCCGCTGCGAGAAATTCTGCCTCGCCCTACCGCCTCTGCGCGGATTTTAACCCTGCCTGACAAGCGCGATTAAAATTTTACTTTGCTTTGATACAGCGGCGTGGAATTTTGCCCATACGGCGTAGCGACACAGAATTTTAACCTCTGCAAAATTCCGCCTCAAAACTTGCTATCCTTGCCTATTTTCACGAAAAGGATTCAAAATTTTGCTGCTTTACGCGCTGTCACACTAAATGCACGCAAGATGAAAATTTATCGAAAGACTTCAGCGTAGAATTTCGCGAGGCTAAATTTTACTGCTGCGAAAAATTTCAACCGCTCATAGCAAGCGTCTGCGGCGCGATAAATTCCAAATTAGGGTTTCAAGCCGGCTTAGCAGGCTCCTTGCTAAATTTTAAATATTTCAATCGCTGTAAAAACTAGAAATTTACAAAATCGCTTTATGAAATTTCGCAGCGTCGCGCGGTAAAATTTTAAAATCAGCGCCGTGCCTGCAAGGCATAATTTAACGGAATTTTACTTGCCAAATTTGGCTAGGCTTTCTCTTTCGAAGTTTAGTAGCCACGCTTTGGTAGCTACGCCGCCCGCGCCGCTGTATCCTCCGAGCCCGCCCGCAGCTACGACGCGGTGGCACGGCACGATGATGGGGATTTTGTTTTTGCCGTTTGCGCCGCCTACTGCGCGGCTTGCGTGCGGTCTGCCGATAGCCCGAGCTAGCTCGCCGTATGTTACGACCTCGCCGTAAGGAATCTCTAAAAGCTCGCTCCACACGGACTTTTGAAACTGCGTGCCATTTTGGCTCAGTTTAACGCTAAAGCTTTCAAGCTCGCCCCTGAAATATGCGCCAAGCTCGTCGGCGCAAAGAGCCAAATTCTTTCTTAAATCGCTAAGCCTTAAATCGCGTCCTTTATCATCCGCTGCACGCACAAAGCCGAATTTAAGCTCTGCGTCGTGTTTTTTAAAGATCTCATCATTAGGGCTGCAAGCAGAGCTTTTGACCCAGTCGATACTGCAGATCCCGATCTCGTCATCACAAATTTCAAGCATTCCGACGGGCGAATTAAAAAAGGCTTTTTGCATCTCAATCCTTTCAAATTTTTACCGATTTGATCAAAAAAATTTTAAAAAGCGCTTGCTGTCAGTGCAAGCTAAAGCTCGAAAACGATGGAATTTCATGCGGTAGCTCAAAATTTTTAAAATTTATACGCAAAGCATCGCAAAGTCTCTACTCAAACCGCATGATGTTTACTAAAACCCCGTCGAAAACGTCTTGCTTAAAAAGCTTGATCTCGCGCACGATATCTGCATTGTCGTCGTCGATGACGCCGTTTTTAACGAGGCTGTCCTCGATGAGCTTAAAGATAAAGGCGTGGTTGCTGACGTCGGAGATACCGCTTTTAAAGCCCATTTCAAGGCGTACCGGCACGCCTATGTGCACGCCGCGCAGATCCTTGGCGATGTAAAGATCAGCGATCGTGCGCACCATCTTTTTCGCCATTTGGTAGCTCGCCATGGACGACAAAATATCATTAAGACCGAAATTCTCCATCAAAAGCGGAATACGAACACGCGCCAAAACCCCTTCGCCAGGCTCGCTCGCGCTCTTTTTCAAAAACGAAATTTTAATCCTATGCGCGATGCCTATGAAACGCGGCTTAAGCTCGATGAGCCTAGCTCTAGGCGCTTGCGGTAGCGAGATAGGACGCGAAGCGCTTGCAATAGGCAAAGCCTGCGGACGCTCCGAGAGGCGCGCACGCTCTTTTGTAGGCGCTTTGCGCGCAGGCTTGCCATAGAAATTTACGGGTTTAGCCGCAAAAGTTGATTCGCTCCCAAAAGCAGCAGACGCGGGCTCATCACCAAGCGCCCCCTCCGTCATAGAAGAAGCAAACGTAGAATTCTCACCCGTTAACGCAGGCTGCGCGGATTGCTCAAATTCGAGCGCAAATTTATTTCCCGCTTGCGGCGGCAAATTTAAAGGATGTTGCTCTCGCGCGGAGCTTTTCTGTGCTAAATTTTGCCCATCGGAATTTTCGGGCGCGTAATTTTGCCCTTTTGCCAAAAATATTGAATTCTCACCGGCGAAATTCCCATCTTGAGGCGTAAATTCCGAGGCATTTTCTAAGGCAAAATTTGCGGCACGGCGGCTAGCGAAATTAGCGCTTTGCCCCTTAGAAAACTCGGAGCCTTGAGACCCACAATCATTTGCGCACTTTATATCAAGCGCAGAATTTACGAAAGTGGAATTTTTTGATGCAGAGCCTTGCGCCGTAGAATTTTTACTTCGTAGGTTCGCGCCTTGCTCTGCTACAAACGAATTTTCAGCTGCAAAATTCTCCGTTTGCGCCATAAAATTAGAATTTTGCGCCTCAAATGCGGAATCTTTCACGAGCGCAGAGCTTTGCGCAGAAACAAAATTTCGCGATGCAGGAATAAAGCTTTGCCCTTTGGCAGAATTTGCAGGCGCAGAGTTTTGTGGTATAAAATTTTCACTCCTCGCATTTGCGCTCTCTTCGAAACTAGCGGCGAGCCCCACGCTCATGTCATCCTGCGCGGCGCCATTTTGCGAAATTAAATTCTCGCGCGCCGTATCCCACGCCGTATCTACGCAAAATTCCGCCCGAGCCGCACCATAAAATTCTGCTTGCGAAGCATCTTGAAATTCTGCTCGTGAAGCAAAATCTCGCGCACTCTGAGCGCTGCGCGCAGAAAAATCGCCACACCTTGCGTTTGTAGCATACGAAGTCTTTGCTAAGCTGCCGCCAGCCTCTGACGAAACCGCGCCCGAATCTCCGCCGCAAAAGCTACCAAAATCGCAGGCGCCGTCAAACTCCGCATAGCCATCTGCCGCGCGGAGACGATCTGCGCGGGCTTTCTTTTTAGGCGTAG